>NZ_JAENGO010000002.1:0-201103 GCF_016595685.1 Devosia sp. WQ 349K1
CCCGCCCCCCCCTCCCCCCCGGGGGGGGGGGGGGGGGGCGGCGCGCGGGCCGGGGGGGGGCCCCCCCCCCTTCCACATCCCCATCCACATCCCCCACAGCAACTCTCCCCCTCGTCTCCGCATTCATCTACGATACATCTTGGCTCCGCCATAAAGAGCGAAACCAAGCACACGAGGATTGCCCATGTTGCGTCGTACTGCCGTTACACTCAGCCTTCTTCTCGCCACTACGTCTCTTGCCGTCGCCCAATCGGACCTCGACGAAGCCATCGCCCAATTTACCGGGGCCAATGGTTTCTCGCTCGTCGACACTGAAACGCTTGAAGCAACTCTCCTCAGCTATTGGCTCGATACCAATGCTGCCACCCCAGGCGGCACCGTCGGCCCGATCGAGAAAGCCCTGCTCATTGCCGATGACGCCATCGAGAGCACGCGCACCCGCACCGAGCTTTCCTATGGCGAAATGATCGACAGCGCAGAGGACGGATCTTCCGCCCCTGTGAGCTTTATTGAAGTTCGCCACTTCAACTTGGGCCCAACCATCCGCGCTGAACTGGCAGCGGACCTCGGGGAAGAAAACGTCGCCGACGCAGCCGAGTTCGGCACTGGCGAACACCGCGCTTGGCGCTTCGTCTTCACCCCGACCATGAACAATCAGGCGATCCTTCTCCAAGCCTCGACCAAGGAAATCTCGGCCAAAGAGGCTTCAAAGCAGGATTGCCAGGGCACCCCCTGCCTCGACAGCTATCGTGACTTCCAAGACATGGCGGATTGGACCGAAGTAGAGGGCGAGCAGCCCGATTGGCCCCTGCTCTATGCGGACGTCGCTGACGAAGTCGCGATCCCTGCCTATGCCGCCGCGCGCCTCGCCACTCTAGGCTATTGGGCCAATGCCGAAAGCGGCGAGTATCAGTGGACCTATGGCGAGCACCCTGAAGGCGTGGAGCGTTACGAAATGTACCGCTTCCTTTCCATGGACCGTAATCTCGGCAATGAAATCGGGCTGGATGCCGTCTGGCACGAAACCAAGCTCAACGACGATGCCGTCACCGACCTCTGGTATCGCTTCGCCGATGTCGCCGGCTTCCACACGGTGTTTACCGCCAGCGCAGGCCGCTAGAAGCGCTGAAACACCATCAATCCGGTCGCGCGCCAAAGGCCAATCGCCAGCGCGAGCGACCGGACTGCCATCGCAATTGCAGCCCCTACCGCGGCGCCGATCAGCCCAAATTGAGGGGTGAGCGCCGCGATAAGCACCACGCTGGCCGTGACGCTAACAAGGTTGACGACGATCCCCGTCCTCTGTTTGCCCAGCACGATCAGCGCCTCTTGCGCCTGACCGCTGAGCGATTTGGCGACCATGCCTGCCCCAAGCACCGCCACCAGCGGCCACCCGGCCTCATAGGCCTCGCCGAACGCGCGCAACAGCAGTGGCGCGGCGATAATCGTCACAGCGACTGCCGCCGTCGTAAGCCCCACCGTCAGCATTGTCCCGCGCGAAATACTGCGCTGAAGTTGCTCGTTCGATGCACCAGCAAAATCGAGCGCATAGCGCCGCCCTGCTACGAGCGTCATCGCATAGGCGACAAATCCCCCCAGCGCCAAACACCGCGCCGCCGCAAAATATACCGCCACCTCTTCCGGTCCCGCCAACAGCGCCAGCATCAGCACGTCGGCATATCCGGTCAAATCCTCGAGCCCCGACAGCACCAACAGCGGCAACGAGGCCGTCAGCCAAACCCGCTTTTGTCGCGCGCTCACCGCGCCCGTCACGCCGAGCCTGCGCACCCGCTGTCCCACCACCAGCGCCAGCGAACCACTGATCACCGCCATAGCCGTGATGAACACGCCGCCCACCACCGGAAGGGTCAATTCAACCCCGCCCCCGTGCAGCAGCAAAACCGCGCCAATAACCAGCAGTGGCCGCACCACATAGACAGGCACCGCTGCCAAGCGGAACCAGCCAAAGCTGCGCGCGACCCCTTCGATGAAATACTCAAGTGCAATAAAGGGCAGCCCCAGCGCCACCAAAACTATGACGAGCCCAGCGCCCCCTTGCGGCCCTAGGCCCATGCCGAGGGCAACGCCCGCTACGCCGAGCGCCACACTGATCCCGCCCACAAGGCGCAAGCCAAACCGCCAATAGCCGAACAGCTTCACCCGCTTATCGCGCAACTGATACCGCGGCAAAAATCGCACACTGGATTCGGCAAAGCCCAGCGCCGCAAAGCTCCCGAGCGCAAGGATCCAGCTCCACAGCGTCACGAACCCGCCGTAGTAATCGGCGGGCATCAGCCGCGCCAAAACCACCTGCATGGCGAACACAAGACCCGCCCCGGCAACGCGAATGGCTATGGCAATCGCCGCATCGGCAAAACTGCTTTGACCGTCAGACATACAGCAGCAAACACACGCTACCTTGTAGGAAGTTCGTCCATTTCTGCATCAGTACGGGCAGCCGTTCATAGTGCCGCTTCACAAACGGCCGAACGGTCGGCAACCAGTATCCGGTATAGACCCGACCCTTCCACGATAGCGGCTTGGCCCGCGTCGCCACGGCATGCGCGCTATTGGTCCAGCTGTTTTTATAATCGGCCGGATTGACCAAGAGATCATAGGCGCGCGCCCCCTGCTCGATCAGCCAGCCCACCGTCATTTCCATCTGCACCTTGCCCGGAGACAGCTCGCGCAAGCTCAAGTCAAAGCTGCCGATATAGGCGTAGTAATGCCGGTAATGCAGAAAACCGAGTTCTAGCGCCACGACCCTGTCGCCGACGCGCAGCACGGAAATACAGGCGCCAGAGCGCTGATCACTATCTCCAGGCAGCCGCTTGAGGAACGCGGCATAGCCCTGGGCCGAAAACCCCACACTCCGCCGCCCTGTCTGCGCCAGCCATTCGCGCTTCCAATTCACCGCCTGCTCAACGAGCCCATCAAAGCCCGCATCGTCTGGAAAGACCATCTCGAAAGACAAGTCGCCCAAACGCGCCAGATGATTGCGCCGCCGATTGCGGTTCCGCTTCTGCAGCTTTCCCAAGCGCTCGAAATAAGCATCAGCGCTCACATAGGGCGTCAGATCGAGGACCGAGCTCTGATTAGGTTCTTCGCGGACCCGAGCAATAGTGGCGATCATACGATCAAGCGCCGACCCTTCGATGACACAACGCTGTACCCAAACGTCAGTCTTCGAGGCGCGCACGGCTAAGCGCAGAGCCTCAACGACCTCAGGGTCACTCGTTGCGCCCGCCAAGGCCAGAGCACCACAATATTGCGCGTGTGCCTCGCCCAGCGTCACGAGCCGCGCGATCCCGCCCCTACGGGTCACCACCAGCGGCACGATGGCCAGCAAGACTTCGTCGCGCCACAGCGTAATCACATAGGGCTCGGTCGCTTCAGTGCAGAATTCCGCAACCCACGACCGGCACCAGTCAAACGATTGGAAATAGCTCATCGGGTCGGAGCATCGCTGCTCCAACGCCCGCCAGTGCTGTTCATTCGCATCAATATCGTGGAGCGACGCAAGAATTCGCGTTGTCACCCCGGATTTTACCGCCCGCAAAATGTGATCTCCCATCGTCACATTCGAACACAATGAGATGACCGACCGAATATGGAAACAGTAAAGTATTCTTACGGTAAATACTTATTAGTCTTTGAAAAACGTATCGACCGCTGAGATGGCGTTTTCAATGTCATCATCGCCGATATCAATATGGGTGACCCAGCGATGCTCCCCATAGCCGCCGCCGAATGCAATACCCATGCTTTCCAGATGCGCTGTCAGCGCTCCAGAGACTTCACGCTCTGCCTTTGCCCAGACGATATTGGTGTCCGGCATGGTCACACTCAATTGCGGATGCCGCGCCAGACCCTCGGCCAAACGCTTGGCGCGCTTATGATCGTCGGCAAGTCGTTCAACATTATGGTCCAGCGCATAGAGTGCCGCCGCCGCCAGAATGCCCGACTGGCGCAATCCGCCACCCACCATTTTGCGATAGCGCCGGGCTTTGCCGATCAGCTCACCGCGCCCAACAAGCACCGAGCCCACGGGCGCACCCAAGCCCTTAGAGAGGCAGATCGAAACCGTATCAAACCTTTTGCCCAGCGTCGCAATATCGATGCCCAATGCCAGCGCCGCGTTGAACCCGCGCGCCCCATCCAGATGCAACCCCAGTCCATGGCGCTCCGCCACATCGGCAACGGCATCCATATAGCCCATCGGCAGCGCCCGCCCACCAAAGGTGTTTTCGAGCGCGATCAGCCGCGTCCGCGCATAATGACTGTCGTCAGGCTTAATGGCGTTTTCAATGTCATCGATGGCCATCGTTCCGTCGGCCTGATGCGCAATAGGCTGCGGCTGGATCGATCCCAGAACCGCCGCGCCACCGGCCTCATGCGCATAGCAATGCGCGTCCTGCCCCGCGATATATTCGTCGCCACGCTCACAATGGGCCAGCAATGCCAAAAGGTTAGACATTGTGCCGGAAGGCACAAACATCGCCGCCTCTTTGTCCATCATGCCGGCAATGCGCTGTTCCAGCAGGTTGACCGTCGGATCGTCGCCGTAAACGTCGTCCCCCACCTCCGCCTCTGCCATTGCTGCCCGCATCCCATCGCTGGGACGCGTGACAGTGTCAGAGCGAAAATCGTGGCGGATGGTATTCATGGTCATCTCCAGAGCTATCGCACCTTTATGACCAAGTTCGGCGAGCGCCGCTAGGCAGCGACGTCACCATCCATGCCGACATCATTGGCGGCCGTCATACTATGTTGCGGCTTTTGCGCCACGACCAAGATCCCGATAATCGGAGCGCCACGATCCATGCGCAATTCGGCGGTTTCATAACGCAAAATGCTGAACCCAGCGGCCACCAGCGCCGTGCGCGTCGCCTCAATGCCATGGGCATAGCGCAGGCTTGGGCGCAAAAACACCGCTTCAGGGCCGTCATGCGCTTCCAGCGAAAAGGCGACGAGCCCCCCCGGCTGCAAAGCGGGCATCATCGCGCTCAGAACTGGCTCTATCGCGCCGCAATAAATCAACACGTCTGCTGCCGTCAGCAGGTCCGTGTCGCGGTCGCACCGATTGAGTGCTTCAACCAGCTCGGCCTTTTCCAGTTTATCGTAAATGCCCTTACGGGCCGTCTCTGCAATCATCGCGGCGGAAATATCAACGCCCTCAAGATGATCAACCTTGCCGCGCAAGCGCTGGCCCATCAAGCCTGTGCCACAGCCCAGATCAATCGCGCGGCCAAACCGCTCAATGCCAAGGCGTGCCATCTCTTGATTGACAATGTCGTCGAGCAGTTCGGGCACTTTATAGCCCAGTTTACCGACCAGAGATTGCTCGAATTTGGCAGCATATTGGTCAAACAGGGCTTCGACATAGCCCACTGCCGTCCCCTGACCTGCAGCACCGGCATTATGCGCTGCCAGTTTTAATCTAGCCCCGAAAACACCGTGGTCATCGAGAGCTTCAAGCCGCCGCCAAGCGCCTATAGCCGCGGAAATATTGCCAGCTTTTTCGTGGTAGTTGCCGAGCAGGTCCCAACCGGCAGCCCATTCGGGGGCCAATTCCAGAGCCTGCTCCATCAGCTCTGAGGCTGCAGCGGGATCACCACTTTGGTCCAGCTGCCGCGCATAGTCGGCACGCCGATCGGCGAATACATCGCCGGAAGAATAAATCGCCTTGCTCAAGACGGTACGCTTTCGAGAGGACACGGCCATGCTGACCGCGACTGCGAATTAGCCGGAAAAACCGTACACGCGCAAGGAGAATACAGGGCACGATTGAGGCACCGACCCGCGTGAAAATTTCGCCCCAGATTCCGCCGAAATCGGCACGAATTTTCACGATAATGCACGCGAAGGGCAATTGCCTTTTCAGAAATTGCTTCCGGCAAACAACTGACCACTCACGAGAACTGTCGTTATTTATCGAAAGCACCCCCATCAACACACGAGATATTGATGCAATCGTTTTTTCAGGTTAGGTTCCGCCCATCGAATACTGCGGCCGACTGACCTAAAGACGCGAATTGCCATTCGCCATTGCTGTCATCATCTTCCGATAGTTCGATATCAACTAGGGGGCCTGATCAGGTGCATGATCAGAACCTCATTTAGCAGAGACGTCACGAGGGATAGCGCATTATGGCAACGGGCACCGTTAAGTGGTTCAACGGCCAAAAAGGTTATGGTTTCATCCAGCCAGACGAGGGTGGCGCAGATGTGTTCGTTCACATTTCTGCTGTCCAGCGTTCGGGCCTGAACGGCTTGGATGAAGGCCAAAAAGTGAACTACGAAATCGTCAAGGACAAGCGCACGGGTAAGTCCGCCGCTGACAATTTGACGACGTCGTAATCACGAACCTGGCTTATTGGATTGGGGCGTGCCCTAGGCGCGCCCTTTTCTCTTGCCCACGCTCTTTGCTACTTTTCAAGTGTCCTTGGGTGTGCGCTGCGCGGTTTGGCCTAGTTTCAACGGCTTGACCGCGAGCGAACCTCCGGGCAAGGTCAAATCTTCCCCAGATCCTTATTCGCGACGCATGAGCCGACCGACCGGCTGGGGTAAACTATTTGGGGCCACGCTGGCTTCAAACCAGATCAACGACTAAGCAGCGCGGCCGGCAAACGTTGGCGGCGCGCTCATTACTATTTTGCCGAGCCGATTGGAGGCAGCAGGAATGGACAAGATCCCAATGACGGTGCAGGGCCAAAAGGACCTAGCCGCAGAATTTGAGCACCGCACAAGCAATGAGCGCCGTCGCATTATCGACGCCATCGCGGAAGCGCGCGCTCACGGTGATCTGTCTGAAAATGCAGAATATTCCGCTGCCAAAGAACAACAGGCACTGAACGAGGGCCGGATCAAGGAACTCGAGACCATTCTCGCCTTGGCCGATGTCATCGACGTCAGCAAGCTTTCCGGGACGACCGTAAAGTTTGGCGCGACCGTCACCTTCATTGATGACGACACCGAAGTCGAAAAGACCTACCAGATCGTTGGCGATCCAGAAGCCGACGCTTCGGGCGGCCGCATCTCGATTTCCTCCCCGATTGCCCGCGCCATGATTGGCAAGGAAGAAGGCGATTCGTTCGAAGTCGCTGCTCCGGGCGGTTCGCGTGGCTACGAAATTCTCAAGATTCGCTATGTGTAATCCGCAAGTCTGCGGATAAATCCACAATAGCTGTGGTTTTCTGTATACTCCCGCGTGGTTTCACTGCGCGGGAGTTTCTTTGCCTTGAAACCACCCCGGTTCGCACCTTAACTAGAGCAAGAGGGAGCATTCCGTCTTTTAGGAGCGACATCGCGATGCACGCAAAAGTCATCATCATTGGCTCGGGTCCAGCTGGCTACAGCGCCGCGATCTATGCTGCACGCGCAATGCTCGAACCGGTCATGATCCAGGGCCTTCAGCCCGGCGGCCAGCTCACCATCACCACCGATGTGGAAAACTATCCCGGCTTTGCTGATGTCATTCAGGGTCCATGGCTCATGGACCAGATGAAGGCGCAGGCCGAGCACGTCGGCACGCGCATGGTCAACGACATCATCACCGATGTGAATTTCGACGTGCGCCCCTTCGTCCTCACCGGCGATAGCGGCGACGTCTACACCGCAGATTCCATCATCATCGCCACTGGCGCTCAGGCCAAATGGCTTGGCCTGCCGTCCGAGCAGAAGTTCCAAGGCTTTGGTGTCTCCGCTTGCGCCACCTGCGATGGTTTCTTCTATCGCGGCAAGGAAGTGCTCGTTGTCGGCGGCGGCAATACCGCTGTTGAAGAAGCGCTCTTCCTCACCAACTTCGCCGAAAAGGTGATCGTTATTCACCGCCGCGACGAATTCCGCGCCGAACGCATTCTTCAGGATCGCCTTTTCAAGAACCCGAAGATTGAAGTGCGCTGGAACACCGAAATTGTCGAAGTTGCTGGCTCCGAAATGCCACCTTCGGTCAATGCCGTCATGCTGCGCAATCGCGCCACCAACGAAGTTTATGAGCAGAAGATCGACGGCGTTTTCGTCGCCATTGGTCACGCTCCAGCCACCTCCATCTTCTCGGGCAAGCTCGACATGAAGGCTGGTGGCTATCTGCAAGTTAAGCCAGGCACCACGCAAACCAATGTTCCGGGCGTCTTCGCTGCGGGCGACGTCACCGACGACGTCTACCGTCAGGCGATCACTGCTGCCGGCATGGGCTGCATGGCCGCGCTCGATGCCGAGCGTTTCCTGGCAGAACACGAATTGGCCGAAGCGGCGGAATGAGGGTGACTGCCGTGAAACTCTTGCCTCACGCTAGAAGGAGCCGCCTCGGTCGGCTTTTCTGCAGCAGCAAGACAAGCGTTCGCCCCGGCTGATCAACATAGAAGGCGTCACGAGAAATGCTCGACTGGGACAAGCTCCGGATATTCCATACCGCCGCAGAGTCGGGCAGCTTCACGCATGCCGCCGAAAAACTAGGGATGAGCCAGTCGGCCGTGAGCCGTCAGATCTCCGCCCTAGAAGATGACCTGGGCTTCAAGCTCTTCATCCGCCACGCTCGTGGCCTCGTGCTCACCGAAGTCGGCGAGCAGCTCTTCCGCACAGCGCACCGCATGCATTGGGAACTCCAGCAAGTGGAGACCCAGATGTCGGAAAGCCAAGACGTGCCAACCGGCCCGCTGGTGGTCACCACCACCGTGGGCATTGGCTCCACCTGGCTCTCATCGCGCCTCGACGAGTTCCTCAAACTCTATCCGCTGATCCAGCTCGAAATCCGCCTCAACGACGCTGAGCTCGATCTGGCCATGCGCGAAGCCGACGTCGCCATTCGTCTGCACCGCCCGAACCAGTCGGAAATGATTCAGCGCAAGCTGTTCACGGTGCACAACCACTTCTATGCCTCGGATGCCTACATCTCCGAATACGGCATGCCCAAGTCGCCCGAAGATTTGGACAATCACCGCATCATCAGCTTCGGCGAACCTGTCCCCTCCTATCTCGGCGACATCAACTATCTCGAACGCATGGGCCGCCCAGACTCCAGCCCGCGCCGCGCCGTACTCAAGGTCAACGCCATCTATGGCATGATGAACGCGGCCCGCGCTGGCATCGGCATCGCCATGCTCCCCGCCTATGTGGTCGAGAAGGCCGACGGCCTGGTGCAGGTGCTGCCCGAAGTCGAGCTGCCAGCCTATGAGGCCTACTTCGTTTATCCACCCGCTCTGAAGAATTCAAAGCGCGTTGGCGTCTTCCGTGACTTCCTCGTCTCTAAAGCCCGCGAGTGGAGTTTCTAGGCGTCGAACCGGCCGAAAGCCAATCGCCCGTATTCTTTCTTACCTCGCCCCTACGGGGAGAGGTCGGCAGGCAGTGCCGGGTGAGGGGGCCTTCCTCCGCTTACGAACGAGGGGGCCTCCTTCCACGCATCGCCCCGCCCCTGCTCGGCCACGTCCAAAAGCCCCAAAACGCCCCTCGCGCGCCCTTGCTAAGGCCCACAAGTGCCAGCAAGATGCCACATAAATGCCCCAGAACGACCCGCCTAGGTGAACCATGGCTCGCATCACCACCATCGCCCTCGATGCTGACGATACCCTCTGGGAAAACGAGCAGTTTTTCCGCCTCACAGAGGAGCGTTTCACCACGCTTTTGCGCGACCACACCGATAGCGCAGACCTCAATGATCGCCTGATCAGCGCCACCATGCGCAATTTGGCCTTCTATGGTTTTGGCGCCAAAGGCTTCACCCTCTCGATGATCGAGACGGCCCTCGAACTCACCGAACACCGCGTCCCCGGCCCCGTCATCGCTGAAATTTTGGCCGCCGGTCGCGAGCTTCTCACCTATCCGGTCGAGACCCTGCCCTATGTCGACGAAGCGCTCGAAGCGCTTGAAAAGAAATATCGTTTGGTCCTCATCACCAAGGGCGATGTGATCGACCAAGAGCGCAAGCTTGCCGCCTCGGGCCTTGCTGAATATTTTGCGGCTGTGGAAATCGTCCAGGATAAAACCACTGCGGTCTACGAGCGCATTTTTGCTCAGCACACCGAAGGCGCAGGCCACACTGTCATGGTCGGCAACTCAATGAAGTCCGATATCTTGCCCGCGCTTGAAGCCGGAGCCTTCGCCGTCTACGTCCCCCATCGCTTAACATGGGTTTCCGAACAGGCCGATGAGCCAAAAAATCATCCGCGATGGGCAAAAATAGAGCATCTCGGTCAGCTCCTGACCGTCCTCGACACCTTCGCCACCCAGGCATCACACCCGTAAAAAACCGAACGTTTCTGGGCGATTCCGTACGGGAGTTTCTGCGCCAACCGTTGATTGTGAACGTTTTTTGGCAGTTACATGCGTACGGCGCATGGCTGACATGCCCATTAACCCATTCCTCATCTTCGAGGATCAACCTATATACCGCGACATCACAGCGGGTGTTTCTCCTCCCTCCCTTGCGCCCGCTGCGTTCCCTCCTTAGTGAGCCGTCAGGCTTACTACTCCTTAGGCTCCGCTCTCCCCTCGAGCGGGGCCTTTCTTTTGTCTGCAATTCTGTGGACCGATGCATAAATGCATGGCTGACATGTGTTTTCCGGGATTGCCTACTAAACCAGTAGAGTACATAAAGGCCTCGTTGCTGAGGCGCGCTCCGATCTCCTCCTCCCTTCGGACCGTGTATCGCAACACTGAGCTGCGGATCGTAACCTCCTCCCTCGATCCAATGTTCTGGCAGAGCAGCATACTCCTCCTCCCTTGCTCCTCTGCCTTTCACTTTCGATTTGGCCTCTGGCCCAGTCATCGGCCCCATCTTCGGATGGGGCCTTTTTTTTCTGCCCACCGCAACCCGGTGAGCCTCCCTCCCCGCGCACGCAGATCGACCTCCCTCCCCTTGAGGGGAAGGGATTGAGGATGGGGTGACGAAGCGCAGGACCAGCAATCCTCTCACGCCAGCCCGCTGGTCATCTCCCACAGAAACGCAAACCCCACCAGCCACTTGCCACGCTGCCGCGCCGCTTCATCCATACAAGCTGCACATTAAATGGACAGTTTGTCGCTGTGCCTAATGCATAGCTGGCATGACGAACCATGCATTGTTGTGGGGGCCAGAAACGCCTAGGTTGTGTGTGTCGACGGGACGCCGCTCCGTATCCTCCTCCCACGGACCCGCGTTGTCGACACCCGGATTGGAACCGTTTCCTCCTCCCTCGGTTCTGGTCCACATGGTCTGACGCATATCCTCCTCCCATGCGCTCAGACCAACACTTTCGATTTGGCTTCGGCCCTATCATCAGGCTCCAACTTCGGTTGGAGCCTCTTTTTTTGCCCGCACAAGACTGCAGCAAGGTGACGCGTAGATTTTGCATGGCAGCATTACGAAATTGGCGCTTTTCTAGGCAGTGCCGCCGATTGATAATGCCCTCAACGCAGCGCTCGTGGTGACGCTGCCCTCCAAGGTCTACGGTCCGCCGTGACCCTTAAGACCCTGCCCCTCCCCTCGGGCAGGGTCTTTTTTTTAGGCAATCAAACGTCGGGCAATTCGCGCAGCGGCGTATCATCATGCAGCGGCACGGTCTGGCGCTCGATCATGCGATGCACCCTCGGCGGTTCTGTCAACTGGTGCAGGGCCCGCAGGGCCAGCGTATTTTCCGCATCAGCCTTTGTCCGGCGCATGTTGTGCCGCAAATAATCATCCCAGGTGGGCACATGGTAGCTTTCCACCCAGAGATCGGGTTCCTGCAAATCGCGGAGCACCGCCCATTGCCGCGCCCCGTCACGAATGCGGATACGGCGGCGATCAGCCATAAGTTCCAAAAACTTAGGGATGTCGTTCTGCGCGATACGATAGTCGATCATCACGAGGATCGGCCCAGAGCGTGGCCGCAGATCGAGCCGCAAAGCGGGCTCATTAAACGTGTCGAGCGGGTTGAGGTCGCGCGAGCTAAAGGCCGGCAACGGCAAGCGTACTCCCACAGCGCCGCAAAACACCAAGACGAGAGCCGCGCACAACAGGGCCAGCTGCGGCCCGCCAATATCCGCGAATAGCCCCCAAACCCAGCTCCCCAGAGCCATGCCGCCAAATGTAGCGGTCTGGTAGAGCGCTAGCGCCCGGCCAACCACCCAACGCGGGGTCGAGAGCTGCACCGACACATTGAACAGCGAAAGCGCGAGCACCCAGCAAGCCCCCGCCGGGATCAACACCGCATGGCTCAGCCACACCTCGCGACTGAGCCCTAAGCCAACGCAGCACAAAGCGAAAATGGCGCAGGCGATCCGAACGATCACCTCATTGCTAAAGCGCTCCCGCACGCGACCATTGAGGAATGCGCCACCAATAGCGCCGAACCCGAAGCAGCCGAGCAATGTGCCATACACAAAGGCCCCACCACCCACATAGTCATTGGCCACCGATGGCAGCAGCGCCAGAATGACGACAGCCGCTAGGCCAAAGAGAAAGCCGCGGAACAACACTGTCGTCAAATGCGGCGACAACGACACATAGCGGATGCCCGCATACATGGCCGAGCCGAATTTTTCGCGCGGCAACTGGCTCTTGACCCGCACCGGCTTCCACCGCCAAAGCGCAAAGATCAGGGCGATATAGGACACCGCATTGAGCGCAAATGCGGCAGCGGCACCGGCTGTGGCCACAATCAGCCCACCAACCGCCGGACCAACGCTGCGCATGAGGTTGAAACCCATAGAGTTGAGCGTCACCGCACCGGGCAGGTCTTCGCGCGGCACCACATCGCCCATCGAGGCCTGCCAGCTTGGATTAAACAGCGCCGTGCCGCACCCAATAAGGAAAGTGAAGCCAAGCAATAGCCAAGGCGTCAACAGGCCGAAAACCGTCAGTATCGCCAGAAGGATAGAGACCACCATCAGACCGATCTGAGCGACCAGCATGACGATACGTCGATCAAAATTGTCAGCGAGAGCCCCGGCCGCGAGCGAAAACAGCATGATGGGAAGCGTCGTCGATGCCTGCACCAGCGCCACCATATTGTGGGAGCTCGACAGCGTGGTCATCATCCACCCGGCACCCACTGATTGCACCAATCCTCCCAGATTGGAAAACAGCGTTGCCAGCCACAGCATTCGGAATGTCTCATGCCGAAAGGGGGCCAACATCGATTTACGCTCAGACATTACAGCTCCGAAGTATAGCACGGCGCAAAAGTGACGCGCCGCGCACCGCTACGATAGGCCGAGTTGGTTCACGCCGTCCTACCGATTCTCACTCTGGACCCAACGAAACTGCAAAGTCTCGAGTTCACACCCAACTGACCAGAATAAGTTCTTGCCCGGCAGTTTTTACCGCCACCCCGAATTGCTCCCAATGCGCGTCTGATTTCATTCAAAAATATCCGGCACGCCCATTGCATGACTTATGGCAGAAGCTCGGGAGACACCCACATGGTCACCGTTACAGCGACTACCCCCTACTCGGCCTATCGCGATTACCGCGCCAGTACTGAACCGCAAGCCACCGCCGCAACAGAGCGTCAAGAGGCCGAAAGCACTGTCGATCGGCCTGCCACGACGATTACCTTATCTGCCGAGGCGCAGGCCGCCCTAGCGGAGCGTGACTACGCCACAATCGTCAAAGACGCCGAGAGTAAACTCCTCACTCTCCTCACCGAGGCTCGCCGCTCCTCTCCCCTTCAAAACGGCAGTCTCGCGCTCGACTTATCCTCGCTCGATAATCGAGAATTATACTCCATGGCCAATGACGACACGTTCAACTCTGAGGAGAAGCAAGCGGCAGGTTTGGAGATGGAGCGGCGCTTTCGGGCCGCACTGGCAGGTCCTGCTGCCATTGCCAAGGTAACGGGCAGTTATTTGGCGCTTTATCAAACCGCTGCCAACTATCTATCCGGTCTAGGCACCGAAGAGAAAAGTTCGGCAGATTGGCAGGCGGGACGCGATGCTGTCCTCAAAGGCATTGAAGGCCTAAAGCTCACGCCCGGCACCCTCCCTGCGCCTGATAGTGCCGATCCGGTGCGCGCCTTTCTCGCCCTCAATGAAACGCCTGAGGCCACCACAACGCCGATTGCCAACCTCGCTTCTAACGCCCGCGCGGCGCTTGATCAGCTCTACGCCCAGGCCGACGCCAATGGCAAGTTTCCGAGCTTTAATCGCCAGACTAAAATCGGACAATATATTGATGTATCAGCGTTTTCTAGCCGAACACTATCGTCAATGGTTATCAATAGGGATGCGCTTTTTACGTCTGAAGAGGCATTCGCCGCTAAAACTGTGCTGACCGCACGGAGCGGCGCGACGCTCTCCGAGAGCTTTTCGAGTGCCAGCAGCTCTGGCGACCCTACCGCCTTCAGCCGCAATATTATTGCCGCTTACTCATCATTGAGCGCCGAAGAGCGGCTGGCAGTCGGCTGGAGCGACAAGCTCTATCAGGCCGCGGTACAAAGCTATGCCTCAACCACAAAGATCATGAACACTTTAAACCAAACGGCCGGCTCTACCGCTTCCGATAGGCCGACCGTTTTGTCATTCTTAGGCCGCTAGTGGCTTATTTGATACCAGCGCAGAAGGTCTGAATACGGCTGACCGCATCGGCCAGCTGTTCGTCGCTTGCGGCATAGGACAGGCGGAAATGCCCGGCGAGACCAAAGGCCGAGCCATGCACTAAAGCCACGCCGGTTTCATCAAGCAGCGCCATGACGAAATCTTCGTCTGTATTCAACACAGTACCGCCCGCCGAGGTCTTGCCCAGGAGACGCGCGCAGGATGGGAACACGTAGAACGCGCCTTCTGGCGTCAGGCAATCGAGCCCGGTGTTAGCGTTGAGCCCAGCGACAACCATGTCACGGCGCTTTTGGAAAACCGCGCGCCATTCAGACAAAAACTCCTGCGGACCATTGAGCGCTTCCACGGCAGCCCACTGCGAAATCGAGGACGGGTTTGTGGTCGACTGCCCCTGCAGCTTGGTCATCGCCGCCAAAAGCGGTTTTGGGCCAGTGCAATAGCCAATACGCCAGCCCGTCATTGCGTGCGACTTGGACACGCCATTCATGGTCAGCGTCCGCGCCTGCAGTGCCGGTTCAACCTGCGCGATCGTCGCAAAGGTCTTGCCGTCATAGACCAGCACTTCATAGATATCGTCGGTCAGAATATGCACATGCGGGTGGCGCAGCAGCACGTCAGCCAAGCCGCGCAATTCTTCTGCCGTATAGGCCGCGCCGGTCGGGTTCGATGGCGTATTGAGCAGCAGCCACTTGGTCTTAGGCGAGATCGCCTTTTCCAAAACCTCCGGCGATAGCTTGAAACCGGTTGTGGCATCGGCCACCGCAAACACCGGCTCTGCGCCGCACAAGCGCACGATTTCCGGGTAGCTCACCCAATAAGGTACTGGCACCACAACCTCGTCGCCGGGGTTGAGTGTCGCCATCAGCGCGTTGAAAATGATCTGCTTGCCGCCCGAGGACACAAAGCAATCGGCTGCGGTAACATCGAGCCCATTGTCGCGCTTGAACTTGGCCGCAACGGCTTGTTTCAGCTCAATAATGCCGTCGACATTGGTGTAACGGGTCTGGCCTTCGTCCATGGCGCGCTTTGCAGCATCGCGCACGTTTTCCGGCGTGTTGAAATCTGGCTCACCCGCAGAAAGCGCGATGATGTCGCGACCTTCCTGCGCCAGAACACGCGCCTTCTGACTGATAGCAACGGTCGCCGACGGCGCAACACGAGAGAGCGCGTCTGACAGAAAACCCATTTGAACCTCCAAGCTTAGCCGCACCCTCTTTAGCGCAGCCCAGTGTTCCTGAGAACCACAACCATCCGCCAATGCGTAAGATTGCCCCTCTGCCAAAACCATTTTTACCAAGAGCACCCGCTCTCGTTCACGACTTCGTTCTCGCCTTTGCCACAGTTTCGCCCCCAACAAATCGCCACTTGCCCCAATCACCCCCTACTCACACCGCAATCTCATGGTGAATTGAGTACAGTTCAGTAAAGTGTAAGACGTCGATCCCATGCAAAAGTCCGCGTCCCCCAAGTCGAAGAACCGTCGTGTTTTCACGCTTACCGGCATCTCCTTGCTCTCCATAGCTGCAGTCGCAGCCATCACTGTCTCGGGTGTATCACCCGCCAATGCCGCCAACTTGGCCCAACAGGCTGACACACAGATCGCTGTGTTCCTCATTCCAGTCGCGCTTCTCATGGCCGTGATGCTTTATGAAGCGGCTCGCTTCGTCATGGCCGGCCCCCTTCCAGCGCGCGTCACCGCCCCCAAGCGTCCAGCGCGACGCACCAATTGGGCCGATAGCGACCGCTAACCCTCTCCCCTGACCTCCCAAGACTTCAAGGCCGGCCCCCCGGCCTTTTTTTTTTATTTGAGTGCAATCAACCCCGCCTCGGTTGGCGCAAACCCGCACGCGGCATAAAAGCTTTTATATTGAAGCTCGAAGTCAACATGCAGCCACGCTGCACCCCGAGCCTCCTCGAACCTTACCAACCTCTCCATATCTTCATCGCACCGCAATGACCGGACAAGATGGTTCACTCTATCGTCCAATCGGTACCAGCCAATGGTACCTCCCATGCAAAGGATGACACGATGAAGACCCTCCCCGCAGCCATTCTCGCAACGTTGATGACGACCACGCTTGCGCTCGGCATCATCGTCCCCACATCGGCCCAAGATGCGCCTGCTTCTGCCCCAATGGCCCAACCCCATCACGGCGGAAAAGACTTTGGGCATTTCGCCCGTCCAATGCAGCGCGGTAATGGCGACTTCCTGAACGTTCAGCGCGGCGCCGAGGCCGTCGAAGTCGGCCTCGTACGTCTCGCACATCGCCTAGATCTCACCGATGACCAAAAGCCCTTGCTTGACGCCCTAAAGGCCGCTGCACTGACGGCAGCCACTGATTTTGAGGCTGTTAGCAAGGATTTGCGCCCTACTCCACCGACACCTCCAACTGATGCCTCCAGCGCTGAAGCCCCACCGGCACCAGACCTCAGCAAAAACCTCGATACCCGCATTGCCATCGGCAAGGCCAATGTCACCGCACTTGAAACGATCAAGCCCAGCTATGATGCTTTCTTCGGCTCTTTGACCGACGACCAAAAGGCCAAGCTGACCGAACGCCCTGATAACGCCCACTCCAGCGGCGACCGCGGCCACCGCCCCGGCTTCGATCGCAAATAAGCGCCTCTCTCCTCTCCCCCTTAAACAAGGGGGAGGCCCCTTTCCCTTACCTCTCCCTTTGGGGGAGAGGTCGGCCCTCTTGGGCCGGGTGAGGGGGCCTTCCTCAATCCCCTTCCTCAAGCCCCTCCCCAACACCGCCCCCTCTCAGGGAGGCCGGGTGGGGGTCCTCACCAACCCCCTATTGCATTTGTATGGCAGTCAATTACCGTCGTCTCACCTCTCACGAACGACATGACTATGACCCAACTGCCACTCGATCCTGCCCGCGTCCGCGCGTTGTTCCCCACCTTCTCCGAGCCTAGCCTGCAAGGTCAGGCCTTCTTTGAAAACGCAGGCGGCTCCTACACCGCCAAACACACGCTCGACCTGCTAGATCGGTACTATCGCCAGACCAAGGTGCAACCCTATGGCACCAGCCCGGCGTCAATCGCCGCGGGCAAGGCCATGGACCATGCCTATGAGCGGATCGCCCAAGCGCTCAATGTTTCCGCCGATTGGATCCATTTCGGTCCATCCACCTCGGCCAACACCTATATGCTCGGCAATACCTTTGGGCAGTTTCTCAATCCCGGCGATGCCATCATCGTCACCAATCAGGACCACGAAGCCAATACGGGCGCATGGCGTCGCCTTGAGACCCGCGGCATCGAAGTGCGCGAATGGGCCGTCGACGAAACCGGTCGCCTCAACCTCTCCGATCTCGACTCGCTACTCGACGGAAAAGTAAAACTCGTCGCCGCGCCGCACTGCTCCAACATTGTTGCGCACATCAATCCTGTCGCAGAGATCGCCGCGCGCGCCCATGCGGTTGGCGCTTATTGCGCCATTGATGGTGTCAGCTACACCCCACACGGCTTACCCGATCTCGCTGCCCTAGGCGCAGACATCTATTTGTTCTCAGCCTACAAGGTTTATGGCCCCCATCAGGGCATCATGGCCATTCGCCCGGCTCTCGCCGAAAAGCTTCCCAACCAAGGCCATTTCTTCAACGATATCAAACCGCGCTATCGCCTGACCCCAGCCGGTCCCGATCACGCCCAAATCGCCGCCTGCGCGGGCGTTGCGGATTACCTCGAAGAAGTCGGCAATATGGTCTCCGGCACAATTGCTGGCGAAAACGCCTTCCGCCGCGCTCATACGGCCATGCGCAATCAGGAAATCGCACTGGCAGCGCCACTGCTCGATTACCTGCGCTCGCGCAATGACATTCGCCTGCTCGGGCCAGACGATCCCGTCGAGCGCGCGCCAACCATCGCCTTCGCCCACACCGACCCTGCCGTCGCCGTTGCCCAGCGCCTGACCAAACATGGCCTCATGGTCGGCGGCAGCCACTTCTACAGCTACCGCCTTCTCAAAGCCTTGGGCATTGATCCCGATCATGGTGTTGTGCGTCTCTCCTTCGTCCACTACACCACGCCCGACGAAATCCAGCAGGCCATCAAAGCGCTCGACGCCGAGCTCTAGGCCGCTGCCGTATGCCCCTTCTAAAAGGGCCATAACTGGCCCTTTTTCTTTGCGAGTAATCATGTCCCGCCCCATCGCTACTCTGATGCTTCTCATCTGCACCATGTTCTGGGGCTTTGCCTTTATTGCGCAAAAATCGGCCATGGACATGATGGGGCCGCTGACCTTCGCAGGCGTGCGCTACATTTTGGGCGGTCTGCTCATCCTGCCGCTGGCGATCTGGGAATATCGCCGCAAAGCCCCAAAGCTCACCACAAAGCACTGGCTTTTTATCCTGACAATGAGCTGCGCCTTCTTCTTCGGCTCATGGCTCCAACAGGCCGGTTTGAGAACCACGACCGCCACTAACGGCGGCTTCCTCACGGGGCTCTACGTTTTCTTCGTGCCGATCTTGGTCTTCGTCCTCTTCCGTACGAAACCCCACCCGATCCTCTATGCCGCTGTTCCGACGGCACTTATCGGCATCTACTTCCTGAACGGTGGCGGCCTCGACAGCTTTAATTCGGGCGATTGGACCATTGTAGGCAGCGCCGTGTTCTGGGCGGTTCATGTGATCCTTCTGGGTCACTGCGCTCGCATCACTGGCCTACCGATCTTTGTTTCGGCCGTCAGCTTCCTCTTCGCAGGCGTCATCGCCTCTGGCATTGCACTCGGCACGGAGGCCCCCTCCCTCGAGGCGATCAGTGCTGGCTGGGTCGAAATCGCCTATGCCGCCATTTGCTCGACAGCCATTGGCTTCACCTTCCAGGCCATCGGCCAGCAGCACGTGCCACCGGCCAATGCTGCCATCATACTCTCGGCCGAAAGTCTGTTCGCGGCCCTGGGCGGCGCTCTGCTCTTGGGCGAGCGCTTGCCGACAGTAGGCTATTTCGGCGCGGCACTGCTCTTCGCCGCGATCATTCTGGTTGAAGCACTCCCCCCGCTCTGGAACCGGCGCAAGGCGCACAGCGAGCGGACGACCAACTAGGCTGCATTCGCTTCCGCTGAACGACCTCCCTCCCCTTGAAAGGGGAGGGATTGAGGGTGGGGTGCCTCATACAGAACAAGACCCTACCCGTTATAACGATACATCTCGTAAGACTTACAGAACACCGCCAGCACGCAGCCTTGCAGCGTGATCTGGTTCTCGTTCACCTGCGTGATCGTGCCTGCCGCCTTGTGGCCATAGAGGTTGAGTTGCCCCTTCCATTCGCCCGGTCGGGTTTGCTTGGCCTCGTTGATAATCAACTGATTGAGATAGGGGATATTTTCCGGCTGCTGCTCAGCGCCATTACCCAGCCAGATCAATCGAACGCAAAGTTGAGTGCCATCGCCACACATCGTCGCCTCATAGCGACTGTCGCGCATTTCAATTTCCCACGTGCCGACCGGCGACGCAAAAGCAGGGGTGGCCGCAGCAAGCGCTAGGCCAACACCCAAGGCGTATCGAGCAAATCGGTTCATCTCACACTCCAAAATCATTGGCTTAGCTCTAGTGCGCCACGGCTGAACTGAAACTGAACATCTGGGAAATTGATCTCGTTCCCCCTCGACCCGCTATTCACTTGGCCGATCCAGCCCCATGGTGATCGTGATACAGGGCGAGCCCATCTCACTGCCCGGCTCATTGTAAAGCTCGACCCAGCCGCGCCGGAGATAGAATTGACGCGCCCTGTCGTTGAATTCGCGGACTTCCAGCCGACGCGCCCCACGCCGTTCGGCATCTGACATCATCAGCCGCCCCACTCCGGTTCCCAGATGGTTGACCGCAACATGGATGGCATGGAGAAACCCGTCCTCAAGGTGATAGACCCCGACCAGCGCCCCGTCCCGCTCAGCCACGGTGAACTTGGTCCAATACTGGCGAGCATAGCTATCCCCCGGACGTCCAAGCAAAAACGTCTGACGCGAGGTCACACTCACATGCGGCCCCCAGTGGGCTATCCACGAGCGGAAGAATAATTTGTACAAGTCCGGAAGGTCATCCTCCCGCGCCGCCCGTAAAATCAGCCTCTCCATCGCTCTCCCACTCACCTGTTGAAGCCAGCACTCTTAGGCTTTCGCCCAGCCGCCCTGAGGTCTATCGCTATCCCAATCAGGGCCGCAGCAGGACTCGAAACATGGCTAAGCTTTATTTCTCCTATGCGGCGATGAACGCGGGCAAGTCTACCCTCCTCTTGCAGGCGGCGTATAACTACCGTGAACGCGGCATGAATCCGCTGCTCTACACATCCGCACTTTACGCCGATGGCGGCGAAGGCTTGATCTCGTCCCGCATCGGCATTTCCGAACCTGCTCAGCTCTACGCGGCGCAGGACGATGTCTACCAATCGGTCAAAGATCAGCACGAAGCGGCCAAAGTCGATTGCGTCTTCGTCGATGAAGCGCAATTCCTGACCCGCGATCAAGTTTGGCAGTTGGCGCGGGTCTCGGACCGGCTGAAAATCCCGGTCATGTGCTATGGCCTGCGCACCGATTTCCAAGGCAAGCTTTTCCCCGGCTCGATGGAGCTGCTCGCCATCGCCGATATCCTGCGCGAAATCCGCACCATTTGCACCTGCGGCGCCAAGGCGACCATGGTCGTGCGCCAGGACATGTCCGGCCGCGTCCTCACCGCAGGCGACCAAGTGTCTATTGAAAAATCTGTCTATCTCTCCTTATGTCGTAAGCATTGGGAGGAAGCCGTCGGCCGTTGGCCGCCTAAAGGTCCTTAAGAATATGAATGACTCTGCCACTCAGCCTACGGGAACGCTCACAATCCGCACTTTGGCCATGCCAGCGGATACTAATCCTGCTGGCGATATTTTCGGCGGATGGGTCATGAGCCAAATGGACATTGCCGGTGCTATCGCTGCGGTCGAACGGGTCCGCGGGCGCGTCGTGACTGTTGCGGTCGAAGCGATGACATTTATTGCGCCAATCAAGGTCGGCGATGTCCTGTGCGTCTACTCCACAGTCGAACGCGTTGGCCGCACCTCGATCACAATCGCGCTGGAAGCATGGGTGCGCCGCGAACGCCACGAAGACCGCCAGAAGGTCACCGAAGCGCGCTTTGTCTATGTCGCACTTGATGAAAATGGCGAGAAGCGCGCCATTCCTGCTGAATAATCAAAGCCATGAAACGCTGCGAAAGTGCCGTTTCATGGTTTCTGGCTTGCGCGCTGGGTTTTGATGGCATGAAACCCATCTCAATCCGGCTCGCTGGCATCCTACCCGCATTTCTTCTCACGCTGCTCGCAAACAGCGCCAATGCAGCAGAGATGGTCGCCGTGCATTCCGGCCCCGGCCGGGACCACGCTATTCTTGAGTTCATCAGCACCAGCGACCGCATAGATGATCGTCAATGCACCCAGCAATGGTGCGCCGTCCGCATTGGCACGCTCGCAGGCTGGATATATGAACCAGATCTGCAGTCTCTCGCCAACGCGCTGAACGATAAAGGCAATCCCGGCGCTCCCCCGGCGCGCATCCCCGCGCCTCACCCGTTGGACCGCCCGACTGCGCCTGAACCTCACGTGCTCGAGGCCCCACCGGAACGGATGTAAGGCGCTTCTCGCCAACAGACGATTGTCTTTGCCGATTCTTGCCGGTCTCTCGAAAAATTCGAGAATTGCTAAGTAAAAATAATAAAGATCTGAATTACGGTGAAACCGCAAAGTTGAACACGGCGTTCAGCTAGCGTTCAGACGCATTACTGTTATCTGTTCCACATAACGAGTCTCCGCAGACTTCGTCACAGCAGTCACAAAATCGTCGGAACCCTCCGAAGGCCGATCCGTTTGGTGACCAAACAATATTAAGCAGAGCCGGACCAATGGGCTTTGTAAGGGGATAGTCACTATGCACAGCAAGACTCGTAAGAGCCTCCTCAACTTCGTCACGGGCATCGCCATTGCCGCCGCAGCCGTCGTTGTCTTCATGCCTGATGCCCAGGCCGCCCCAGGCACTGTCACAACCAATGTAAACGTGCGCAGCGGTCCAGGCACAAACTACGGCGTGGTTGCCGTGGCAGTTCAGGGCCAGCGCGTGGATGTGCAGCAGTGTGAACGCTCGTGGTGCTACATCAATACCGGCCGCACCTCTGGTTGGGTCTCTGCCCAATATTTGCAGCCAACAGGTGGCAACAACACGCCAAACCGCCCGAATAACAATAACCAGCCAGGCTTTAATTTCGACATCACCATTCCTGGCGGTCCATCCATCAGCATTGGCAATGGCAATCAGCGGCCACAGCCGCCGGTCGTTCGCCCAGAACCGCCGCGCCCAATGCCGGTGCCTCCGCCGCGTCCTCCGCGCCCACAGCCGATGCCACAGCCAGTTGCTGACGACATCTGCTTCTTTGATCGCACGCAGTTTCGTGGCGACAGCTTCTGTCTGCAGCCGGGTGATGCGCAGCGCGATCTGCGTGGCTGGACCGATCGGATTTCCTCGATCGACAATCCTGGCCGCTACACGATTGAAGTCTGTTCGGAACGCAATTTCCGGGGCTGCCGCACCTATACGACCAGCGCCTCTTCTCTGGGTGATTTTGACGATTACATCGCCTCAATCCGGATCCGCTGATTTCCCAAATCAAACGCCGTCCCTCGGGGCGGCGTTTCCCTTTTCAGACCAATCGTTTCCAGATAAGGTGACGAAAATCAATCCGGATCTATAGTCCTAATGCGCTCTGTTTACGCTGTTGCATTTGCTGTTTTCGCGAGCTTGCTTGCGGCCACCCCAAGCTCCGCCCACTCACTTTCGGGTAGCCATGCGTGGAGTAAATCAACACTGGAGCTGCGTACTGGTCCGGGTACGAAATACGCCATCACCGGGGAAATCGCCGGTATCGCGCCGATCAAAGTTCTCCGCTGCCAAAAGCACTGGTGCGTGGTCGACGGTCCTTCCGGTCGGGGTTGGACCAACATCGGCAAGATCGATTTCGGCACGACCACACGCGATGTGGCACTCAATGTGCCCGCCAAGGAGCTCTCGGACGGCGAAATGTGCTTTTACGAAGGCGCCAATTACACCGGAGCCTATTTCTGCCTGTCGTCGGGCAACACCGTGCGCGATCTCGCGCTCTCCGGTTGGGACAATCGGGTGACCTCCGTACGCGTCACCCTACCAACCAGCGCCGCACTGTGCCGGGATCGCACATTCCAATCCTATTGTGAGCGCATCACCGAGAGCCAACCGCGTCTTAGCCGCTATCTGGCACGCAACCTCTCCTCGCTCCGCGTCTATTAAGTGCCTCGTTCAGAACCAAACCGATGAGCGCACCGAGGGCGCGCTTTTTTTCTGACCTG
Source organism: Devosia sp. WQ 349K1 (assembly GCF_016595685.1). NCBI lineage: Bacteria > Pseudomonadati > Pseudomonadota > Alphaproteobacteria > Hyphomicrobiales > Devosiaceae > Devosia > Devosia sp. WQ 349K1. The sequence goes on from NZ_JAENGO010000002.1 coordinate 23,866, forward strand.
AGCGCCCGCACACCCCAAAATATCTCCCCTCCCGTCGTTACCATTTCTAGGGTGGGGCGTTCTGTCCTTACCGCCTTCGCAACTTCGACGTCGCGACGGCCAAACAACACGGAGGATTACGATGGGTTTCTTTGACGCCATTAAAGAGAAGATTTTTGGTGCCCCTAAGACCGAACAAGCCAGCGCACCCCAGGGCCTAGACCCCAAGGCCACGCATCACGGCAGCGTCGTCGGCACCACAGATTCTACACCTGTCGCGCCAACACCAACCCGCGAAAACCTCGCAGCAGGCACCGCCCATGCGAATGCAGCGCCACCAGCATCAGGTGCATCCGCACCAGCGTCCGGCGCAGCTCCGCAGGCCAACGTTGATGTTGCCGCTATTCTCGACGCGGCAGTGGCTAAGTCTGGCCAGCAGCTGAATTGGAAGACGTCCATCGTCGACCTCATGAAGGCCCTTGGCATCGATAGCTCGCTGACCGCTCGTAAGGAGCTTGCCGACGAACTTGGCTACACCGGCGACAAGTCCGACAGCGCCACCATGAACATCTGGCTCCACAAGCAGGTGATCAGCCAGCTCAAGGCCAATGGCGGTACAGTCCCAGCCAATTTGCTGGATTAATCTCTCCATAGGATGCCTGCTACGGCAGGCATTCTCCCAATACCAATCCAGAAATATCCGTATATCCCAGCCCTTTGCGCCGCACTACGCTTGCGCGGCGACGCATCGAACAATCGGGCGTGCACAGGGAGGATATAAATTGCCGTTGGTATCTCAGCATTACTTCCGCATAGCCGTCATATTTCTCATCATTGGCATCTGCTTTGGCCTTTATATGTCGATCAGCACCGACCATCGCTTCACCGGCGCCCACGCGCACTTGAACTTGGTGGGCTGGGTCACTTCAGCACTATTCGGCATCTATTTTGCGCTCAATCCGAGCAAAGCCACTGGCCAACTGGTGCGCGCTCAATTCTGGATCTTCGTCATCGGCGTCGTGATCATGACGTTGGCCCTCGCCCTTTTGCTGGCAGGCAATGCGGCCATGGTCCCACTCGTAGCGGGCGGATCAATGATCACCTTCGTCGGCGTGCTGCTATTCTCATACATCGTCTGGAGGAACTGACGGCGCCAGGACGGTTCGACCAATAGAAAACGGGTACCGATCATTGATCGGTACCCGTTGAAGCTTCTCATTATTGGCGATTAGAACTGCGCTTTAATCTTAGCTGACGCTCCGACGCCACGGGCCCCAGCCGCAGTTGCGTTGCCATCTAGGCCGAGCACCACTTTGAAGCCCCCATCGCTAACCAGTTCGGTGCCAATCCCGCCCTGGATCATCTGGCTCCACGCACCGTTGGTTCCAACCATGCCCAGATCGAGACTTACATGCGGGGTCAGAACCCAATTTTCGCCCGCGTCAAAGCTGTGCTCAATCCGGCCACCGGCACTCGCGGTCAACTGTTGCTGCACGTTTGCATCGACGTTCTGGGTGGTGCCTGCGCCGTTTGAAACGGTGTAACCAGCAATATTCTCGCGCATATAGAACAGCGTAGTGTTCGGACGGAAGCGCGTGCCCTCACCCAATTCGACATTGCCGCGAAGTTCGGCACGGGCAAGCACACGGTCCGTCGAAAAGTCACCGCTGAAATCATCGAATTTGAGCGTGTTCCAGCTCTTCCCATAGAGCGCCGCTACGTCAAAAAAGACGTTTGGCGTAACTTCAGCGGAAGCATAAGGGCCCACGAGGAAGCCGGCCCCTGTCGTGTTCTGGCTATCGGATTTGTCGTGCATCCAGTCGCCGTAGAGCACGCTACCAACCAGAAGGTTTTTGTCGACCAACACGTCAACACCGGCCCCAACAAGCCCGGCCTGACCCCACTGAGCCCCGCCGCCATTGTCACGGGCGTACAGGTTCATATCCCCGTCGATCCAGAAATTAGCGCCCTGATCATCGACAACCATGGTCTGCCCCAGCTCAGTCACCGCCTGCGAAGCCGCAGTCATCGCCAGTGTGCTAGCAGCAAAATTCATTGCCACACCACTGCCTGCAGGATTGATTGAGATTGTGCCGGGTGTCCGCGCTGACGACATTTGTCGGCGCTGCTGCAACATCCCGCTAAACAGCCCAGCGTGAAGCTGACGTCCCCGCGCCTGCACCATGTCCGTGCTGATCTGCTCTGCCGTTTCGGCATTATCTGTGGGGCTTACTGGTCGCTGAAGCACGGTAATGCTAACATCGAACGAACCACCGTCACCATGGGTAAAAGTATAAGTGTAAGAACCAGGATCAGAAACACTTAATGTAAAAGTAATAACACTACTATTACTAGCGCCATCACCTACAACACCGATATCACCGGAAACAGACCACCCATCAAGATCGGCGAAATACACATTATTTGTTGAAGCCGATATAACTGTCGTGCCAGTATAAATCGGATCAGGACTAATAATATCTAAAACCGCTATAGATGCCGCAGCTGGGCCTACGAACATCAAGCCAGAGACCAGTACGCCCAACGTCACTTGAGCGAGACTCCGTGCAAATGCGCGGACCACTTTGTTCTCGCGACGATCGCGAGTTTGGAACTGTGGCATGTGTAAAATCGCTCCCCTCAGCAGGCAAAAAATCGCGAGCTCCCGCAGAAACTGCAGGCACTCACGAGATCAAATCGTTGTTATGAAATAGAAATATCTTTACATTCAACGCGCGAGCGGAACATTTCAGGCGCAGATAACGCGACAAGACTTGGCATCGGATGGTATATACTTCCTCATCCGCACTGCCCCTACTCGCCCCATAACTGCGCCAATTCGTGAACTGTCACCCTGGTGACATGTACTGAGCCATATCCATCTATGGGCTCACCTCCCCCCAGCTTGCTCATGAAATACAAGGCCCGTATGGCCGTGAGGCTTTGGGAGAGGCCAATTGCAAAGACGGCGAGGCAAAGGCAGCCGAGACGGCTGGCGGATCAATGATCACCTTCGTCGGCGTGCTGCTATTCTCATACATCGTCTGGAAGAACTGACGGCGGCACCGCCGTAGCGGGCACCGCCTCACCCAGTCCAATGCGCGAGCTTACACTCGCGCATTGTCATCGTTTTGAGACCTATTGGCCGTTGGACACCGGCTCCCCCAGAACGCTTCGCACGGCCTGCGAAGCCATATCCGCTGTCGCCAGAAGCCGTTCCAACCCATGCCCGTTGCGCGCACTTGCCGATAGACCCGCCAGCGTCGTGGTCATGAAGTCGGTTAATTGCTCAGCTTTGCTAGGAACTGCTTGCTGCAGGTGATCGGCAATTGTCTGGCGCGCAGCAGCTTGCATTTTCTGGGCCGCGTCTCTGGCAGCAACATCGCTGCAATGCATGCCTTCGAGCACCATACAGCCCGCCACACCATGCGTGTCTGCATAGTGTTGTGCTGCACTTTTTAAAATTGCGCCCAATCCGTCGCCAACCGACGGTGCCTCCTCCAGCAGCGCGCCGAATGGCACGCCTTGCGTTTGGGAATATCGGTGCAAGGCGTCTGTATATAGACCTAACTTACTCCCAAAAGCCGCGTAGAGGCTCGGCGGATTGATCTCCAAAACTTTCCCGAGTTCCGCCACGTTCACGGCGTCATAGCCACGCTGATGAAACACAGCCTGCGCCTTTGCAACAGCCTCGTCCCGATCGAATTCGCGCGGCCGCCCTCGGCTTCGCTCTTTTTTTGTAGTGGTCATTACAAAATACCTTTGACAATGCCGTTTGATCTATTATGTAACGATCATTACAAAAACCAGCAAGGTATTGAATATGAGCATTTCAGGGTCCAAAAAAGTTCTCGTCCTCGGGGGTAGCCGCGGCATTGGTGCTGCCATTGTTCGCCGCTTCGCCAAAGAAGGCGCCGACGTTACATTCACTTACGCTAAGTCCCCCGATGCCGCCCTGGCTTTGGCCGCTGAAACAGGCGCCAAAGCGATCCATGCAGACAGCGCTGACCGCCAAGCGGTCATCGAAACCACAGCCAGCATGGGCGCAATCGACGTTCTTGTCGTCAATTCCGCCATCGGCGTTTTCGGCGATGTCTTCGAACTCGCTGCCGACGATATCGACAAGATGCTCCAGATCAACGTCAACACGCCTTATCACGCCTCGGTCGAAGCCGCGCGCCGCATGCCTGCAGGCGGACGCATTATCATCCTCGGATCGGTCAATGGCGATCGCATTCCAGTTCCGGGCATGGCCGCCTATGCGCTGAGTAAATCGGCAATGCAGGGTATGGCACGTGGTCTTGCACGCGACTTCGGCCCGCGCGGCATCACCATTAACGTCGTCCAGCCTGGGCCCATAGATACCGATGCCAATCCGCACGACGGCCCGATGGCCGAGACCCTACACAGCTTCATGGCGATCAAGCGCCACGCCCACCCCGATGAAGTCGCACACATGGTCTCGTGGCTGGCCGGTCCAGAAACCGGATTCATCACCGGTGCGATGCACACGATTGACGGCGGTTTCGCCGCTTAAATTTCAACGGAGGGTTTTCGAGCCCTCCGTCCCCTTTCATCGGAAATCTATCGTGACCAAAGAAACCATTGGCATCATCGGCGCAGGCGAAGTCGGCACTCAGATTGCACGTGCCGCTATTCTCGCTGGCTATTCCATCGTCATTGCCAACTCGCGCGGCCCTGAAACCCTGCGCAGCCTCGTCACGGCGCTTGGCCCCAACGCTCGCGCGTCCACCGCTGCTGGTGCCGCCGCAGCAGGCGATTTTGTCATGATCGCCGCGCCGCTCAAGCTAGACAACAAGCTACCAGTCACTGAGTTGGCGGGTAAAATCGTCCTCGACACCAACAATTACATGCTCTGGCGTGATGGCGATTACCCGCAGGTGACATCCGGCGCTATGACCATCCACGAGTTGCGCCAACAGCAGTTGCCGCTCTCCCGTGTCGCTTCCGCCTTCACGCATGTGCAAGCCCCGCGCCTGCTCGGTCTCGCCAGCCCCGAAGGCACACCCAATCGCCACGCCTTGGCGGTCTCCAGTAACTTCCGTGATGCCGTCAGTCTCGTCACCCGCCTCTATAATGATTTGGGTTTTGATGCTGTCGACAACAGCCCACTGTTCCAATCTTGGCGTGTCGGCCCCGGGCAGCCAGCTTGGGAAGCCCACGCCCATCAAACGCGCACCGAACTGATAGCCAACATTGCCCGCGCCGATAAAGCCAATCAGCGCTAAGTGCGCAGGGGAGCCACAAGCTTCCCCTGCCTCACTCATATTTCATCAAACCCGTTAGAACTGACCAAACAGCCCCGCACGGATCGACTGAGAGAAGCCCGCGCCTGACATCTGCCCAGCATAACTCAGCTGTGCATTCAGCTCCGGCGCCACTTCCCAGCTCACACCCGCATCAAAGGTCAGGCTGCCGCCCGACACACCCGCACCAGCCACCGCAAAACCTTTACCGCCAATGCTTTGTGATGTCGCGGGCGCATCCCCAAAGCTTTGCTGCCAGCCGATGCCACCGCTCAGCCCAAGCTTGGCGCCGTTTTCGAGCGCAATATCCTGCTTGGCCCGCACACCGACACTCGTCACTAGCGCCTCATTACTGCCCGTATTCACACTCAGCGCCGCTGCGCCACCTTGCTCGGAAAATCCAAATGTGTCGTGCCGCACATAGGCCGCGCCGACGTAAGGCGACACAGTCACGTCGCCCAGGTCCACATTAGTGCTCGCCTCGACAAACACCTGCGAGGTTGCGCCATTATAGTCCGAGGTCAAGCGGTCGGAGCCGACACTGCGGTTCACCGAAGTGCCGTGCCAGGAGACACTCGCCCCACCGCGCAGCTTATATCCCGAAAATTCGGTGCCACCATAAAGCCCCGCAGTCACGTCTGCGCTCTTTGCGTCCGCCTTGCGCACGCCGGCATCAAACCCACCCATGCCCGAAGCCAACATGCCGCCAACCCGACCACCACCAACATCACTGTCGAACCCAACAGCAAAACCGCCCGCAGCGGAGCCCAGGCTCGGGCCATTGCCGTCGCCCGCACCATAGCGTGCCTGACCATAGGCATCGGCCCAAAAACCCACTTCGTCCTTCAACAGACGCTCATTCATCATCTGCCGATAAAGGCCAGCATTCTGCATCTGCGCGCCGACGATCCCTGCATGAATATCGCCGGAAAGCTGCTCAAGCCGTACTCGAAGAGCCGCGTCCGTCATCGGTATCAATGAGTCATAGACCGTGTTCCCAATACCCAAGGCATCCAGTACCGCCCCAATAGCTTTCTGATTTGAGGTTACGCCGAGATCAGACAGAACAGCGTTGTTGCGTACCAGCACGATCTTGCCGACGCCATTGGACACGCTAAATCGCGGCATCAGCAGGGCTAGGTTACTGGTGACATTGTCGAAAGCCCCATTAAAGCTCTGCCCCTGCAAAAAGATAATCTCGCTGCCGTGCGCAAGATTAGCGCCCGCATCGACAATAAAGTGCAGCGTTCCGGCGAGCGTGACTGCACCCGTCGCAATCACCTTGTCGAAGTCGGTCGCTGACACAATCTCTATTTCCAGCTTCGACCCAGGCTGGAGCACCAGCGCCCCATCAACGTTCAGCGTGCCGGTCGAATTGCCCGGTGCCAAAATACCGCCACTGGCTATCGTGACTTTGCCTACAGTGCCACTGCCACCAAGCGTCGCGCCCGATTCCACGGTCACCCCGGACGTCGATGCCAAGCTGCCATTCACCGCCAAGCGCCCAGAGCTAACAGTCGTCGCTCCAGAGAAACTACTGTTGCCAGTCAAATTCAGCGTATTAGTCCCCTTATAAACCAAGTTGCCAGCGCCACTGAGCACGCCAGAATAGGTATGCAGGGCACTACCAGAAAAGGCTAAAGTCGCGCCGGAGTTCGTGGTGATATTGCCACTAAGGGTCTGCGCACTCGATGGCGCAAACTCTAGAGATCCTGAGAGCAATTGAATGGTACCGGTGTTGGACGATTGTCCCGTCAGAACCAGTGTTCCAACGCCCAACTTTTCGAAGCTGCCCGCCCCGCTTAGCCCCGAAGCAAGCGTAAAATGACTGTCGTTCGACAGTTTCAGTGAACCTGACGCCAAGTGAATGTTCCCAACAACGCTTGCGCCGCTGTTGAGCGTCAGCGTGTTTGCCCCTCCGGTAAATTCAAATGCATAGGCCCGCCGTATACTATCGGCCTCCAAACCACCGCTCACCGTGTTGTTAAGACTCACGGTCAAGTTCGACCCGAGCACCCCCACCCCGGCTTTGCCATGCACGGCCACACCATTTACGCCTTGCCCCCCACGCCCGGCGTTGCCACCGCCGACAGTCCCATAGATGTTCAGCGTGGTCTCGGGGCCTGCCAAAACGGCAATGACACCCGCGCCACCATCGCCACCATCGCCAGCGTAATAACCGTTACCACCTGAGCCCCCGTTGCCGCCTAGGAAGCTTAAATTGGAGGGCAAGATCCACTGTGCGCTGTGCCCCCTTGCGTCGAGCACCAGCCCGGCTGCACCAGCTCCGCCACCACCGCCGCTACTGGAAACGTAGCCATCGCCGCCATCACCGCCATCGCCACCAATCATATCCTTAATAAATTCAATCGGAACAGTGCTGTCTCGATCTAACGGAGACAAATAGCCAAAAGCGCCGCCGCCGCCGCCGCCGCCGCCGGCGAGTTCCGTATCGGAGCTTGCCCCATTGCCCCCGTGTCTGCCCTCATAGCTGCCGTGAACTCCGCCAACTCCGCCAGCAGAAGCAGTACCACCGCTGGTTTGCCCAACGCCGCCCGCGCCACCGTCGGAACCAGCACCACCACCGCCGGCACCCGTGCCACCGTAGCCGGACCCGCCAGCTATGCCGTCGGTACCGGTCCCACCCGTGCCCTGATACGCTGTATTATCCACACCGGCCGGTGTGCTGCTGCCGCCCCCCCCTCCACCCGCGCCGCCATTTGCTAAAACGATCGGCGCCAAGCACAAGCTGGAGCTAAGGATCGTCGATACAAGCAGGGTCGAGCGCAGGAAAAAGTAACGAGACAAAGGCAAAGATCTAGCTCACAACAATTCTTAAAAAATTTTTAACACCCACCTATAGGAGTTTTTCTTAACTGACTACCATTCATGATAAATTGCCTTTTACTTCCGCCCTCACGGCCCGCTTCCTCTTCCCCGCATCCGCGCTTTCCCTCCCCGCCACAAAACTGCTACAAACCGTGAACTGTCACCCTCCTGACATTTGCTGACGCCATACCCATCTATGGCTTCACATCCCCCAGTTTGTGCAAGAAGACCGTCCGCTATGGCTCCGAAATCTCCTCGCCCCGGTAAAGCTGAATTCTCCATCGATGAGTTTTTCGCCGAGATCGAAAAGGCCGAAGACATTGCCGCCAGCAAGCCGCTTTATGCCGAGCGCATGAAGAACAAGGTCCGCATGGACCGTGAGGCTTTGGCTGAGGCCGACAAAAAGGACGCTGCAGCTAAGGCCGCTGCCAAGGAAGCCGAAAAGGCCGAAAAAGCCGCCGCCAAAAAGCTTACTGCCCTAGAGAAGCGCCGCACCACCAAGGCCAGTCACGACACCGCTACCGGCATGTCGAAAAAGACGTCTAAGACGAAGATCAACGCCGTTGATCGTGTCGACTTCTCGGGGCTTGGGGAAGCCGCACAGGCGGGCTTTAATCACATGCCCGCCAACATGCCCGCGAATGAGGAAGCGACAGAAAATATCCGCGCTCAGCTCAACGCCTCGGTCAAAAAGAACAAGGCCCGCAACAACGAAGACGTCTCCAATGCGACCACCGTCGGCGTCACCGCCACGGTGAAGGCGCTGGAGCAGATCATTCTGCATGGCCGTAAAGAAGTGGAAGGCTCGGCCCCCTGGATGCCGCATCGGCCCGAGCGTCCGGCCAAACGCGGCGCCTCCCTGCCCTTCCGCCTCGACACCACCTATACGCCCTCCGGCGACCAGCCCACGGCGATTGCCGAACTGGTGGAAGGCATTGAGAACGGCGAAACCGATCAGGTTCTGCTCGGCGTCACCGGGTCGGGCAAAACCTTCACGGCTGCTCAGGTCATTGCCCGCACTCAGCGCCCCGCACTGATCCTTGCCCCCAACAAGACCTTGGCCGCCCAGCTCTATTCCGAGTTCAAAGGCTTCTTCCCGGACAACGCCGTCGAGTATTTCGTTTCCTACTACGACTACTACCAGCCGGAAGCCTACGTCCCGCGCACCGACACCTATATCGAAAAAGAGTCGACCATTAACGAGCAGATCGACCGCATGCGCCACTCGGCGACCCGCGCGATCCTCGAACGCGATGACGTGATCATCGTCGCGTCGGTCTCCTGCATCTATGGTATTGGCTCGGTGGAAGACTACACCGCCATGACCATCGACGTGCAGAAGGGCGAACAGATTGACCAGCGCCAGCTGCTCGCCAAGCTCGTCGCCCTTCAATACAAGCGTGGCGACACCGGCTTCGTCCGCGGCACGTTTCGCGTGCGCGGCGATACGGTCGAAATCTTCCCAGCCCACTATGAAGCTGCCGCCTGGCGCGTCTCCCTCTTCGGCAATGAGGTCGAGGCGATCACCGAGTTTGATCCCCTGACGGGCAAAAAATCTGCCGACCTGACCTTCATCCGCGTCTACGCCAATTCCCACCACGTCACCCCGCGCACGACGATGAACATGGCGATCAAGCAGATCAAAGCCGATCTCGCCGCGCGCCTGCAGGAGCTCAACGGCGCCGGCCGCTTCCTCGAAGCGCAACGCCTCGAACAGCGCTCGCTCTTCGATCTCGAAATGATGGAAGCCACTGGCTCCTGCGCAGGCATTGAAAACTATTCGCGCTACTTCTCCGGCCGCAAGCCGGGCGAGCCGCCACCGACCCTCTTCGAATACCTGCCCGATAATTCCCTTGTCTTCGTCGACGAAAGCCACGTCACCATCGGCCAGCTCGGCGCCATGTATCGCGGCGACTTGCGCCGCAAGGCGACCCTTGCCGAATACGGCTTCCGCCTGCCCTCCTGCATGGACAATCGCCCGCTCCGCTTCGAGGAGTGGAACGCCATGCGCCCGCAGTCGGTCTATGTTTCGGCCACCCCAGGCTCCTGGGAAATGGACCAGACCGGCGGCGTTTTCGCCGAACAGGTCATTCGCCCGACGGGCCTCATCGATCCCCCAGTGGAAATCCGTCCGGCGACCCATCAGGTAGACGATGTCATCGACGAAATCCGCAAAACCATCAAAACCGGCTACCGCACACTCTGTACGGTTCTCACCAAGAAGATGGCGGAAGACCTCACCGAGTACATGCACGAGCAGGGCATTCGCGTCCGCTATATGCACTCGGACGTCGACACCATCGAGCGCATTGAAATCATTCGCGATCTCCGTCTTGGTGCCTTTGACGTTCTGGTTGGCATCAACCTGCTCCGCGAAGGTCTCGACATTCCCGAATGCGGTCTCGTCGCCATTCTCGACGCCGATAAAGAAGGCTTCCTCCGCTCGGAAACCTCGCTGATCCAGACCATCGGCCGCGCCGCACGTAACGTCGACGGCCGCGTGGTTCTCTACGCGGATAAGGTGACGGGTTCGATGGAACGGGCCTTGGCCGAAACCAATCGTCGTCGCGAAAAGCAGGTCGCATACAACCTCGCCAACGGCATCACGCCGCAGTCGGTCAAGGCACGCATCAACGACATCACCGACAGCGTCGCCGACCGCGACCACGTCACGATCTCGATTGGCAAGACCAAGGACGGCAAGGAAAAGATCGTCACCGGCGACAACCTCGCGACGGTCATCAAAGACCTCGAAAAAGAAATGCGCGAAGCCGCCACCAACCTCGAATTCGAGAAGGCAGCAAGGCTCCGCGACGAAGTCAAACGCCTGCGTGAAATGGAACTGGACACGCTGGACGGCGAGATCAGCTGACGCCCTAACCCACCTTCGTCATTATCGGGCTCGTCCTGTGGTCGCCACCACTATCGCAACACCCCCGATGCAGTCCCTCCCCCTATCAGTGGGAGGCTAGGTGGGGGTACCAAGCACACGGCACATCACACTGAAGACACCTTCAGGGCTCTCGCAAACCTCAACATTGGTGAACCGCAGCACGGTGAAACCTTGGCGTTCGAGATAAACTGTCCGCGCCGCGTCGTGCGCAAGCTCCGCCTCGGTTGAGTGGCTATCGCCATCAATCTCAACAACCAGCATCATCCGCTTACAGCAGAAATCGACTACATATGGACCGATAGGTGCTTGGCGTCGCCAGTGTATGCCCTGCTCACGCCACGGATAAAGCAGCGCCCAAAACTTGCGTTCAGCGTCGGTCTGGTTGCGCCGTAAAGTTTGCGCAAACTTGATCTGGTCACGCATAGTCTCCCCCACCCAACCTCCCCCGCAAGCGAGGGAGGGGCGCTCCTGCGTTCGTCACGACAATCGCGACAATGACGGCGTATTCCCTCTGATCTCCCCACAGCTAAGAGTGCGGATAAATTACGCACCCAAAGTCGATCAGAATACGTCTGTCACCCCTCCCTTAAAACCTGAGCCATTTGCCGCGTCAGCGCGGCGATATCCGTCGGCCAGGTGGTGCTAAAAATCGCATTGAGCTGTTCCGTCACCCAATCAGGGCGATAGCGCAATTGATCATCGCTGAAGCGGACCACGCGATAGCCGCGCGCCGCGAGCCGGGCATTGCGCACACTGTCCTCGGCCCCGGCATTGGCGTCTCCATCGGAAGCACCGACAATGTCGAACACCACCTTGCCCCGCTTACACACCACGTCTGCCACAAATGGCCCGACCGTGCCCTGACGGCGAAAGTGCCAACCACTCACACGCCAAGGATACAGCAGCGCCCAGAAGCGCCGCTCGGCCATTGTTTGATAGCGCCTCACAACCTGTGCAGGCTTGCCCCCATCACTCATGTCGCCCCCCTGCAACATTGCCCCCCTACCCTCTGCCGTTTGCAAAGATCCGACAAGACAGATTTTTCCGGACAGGCAGCGCGGTATGCACACTGCCATCCCTGTGTGTGGGAACGACGTGCAACCGCTGGAGCACCGAACCGTTGGCCCCTCCTAACGAGGAGACAGAAATGGTCAAAGAACACCACGACAACGAGAAAACCCCTCAGGAAGTCGCTGATCGCATTTGGGAACTGGCAGGCAAGATCGACATCTGCATGTTCACCACTTGGGACGGGGAACGCCAGCGCTCGCGCCCGCTTTCCGCCCGCGTTAAACGCGAGGAAGATGCGATTTATTTCCTCGTCGATGTGAGCGGCGAGAAGAACCACCAGATCGAAAAATACCCGTTTGTGTCTTTGGCTTGGGCCGATAATGGCGGACATCGCTATGCGGTGATGTCCGGCAAAGCCTCGGTGAGCAATGATCGCGCCAAAATCACCGATCTGTGGAGCGATTGGGATAAGGCTTGGTGGGAAGATGCCAATGATCCAAGCATTCGCTTGATCACCGTATCGCCCGAAGATGGCGAGCTCTGGGATAGCCCCAATGCCGCTGTGGCGCTGGTCAAGATGGCGGCCGCTGCCGTCACCGGCAAAGCGCCAGACATGGGTGAAAACCAGAAGGTTGAACTCTAGCCACCTCAGATGCGTTGTTTGACCAGCAAAGGGGAAAGCCAATCTTTTCCCCGCCACAATCTGCGCGCAGAGACTGGTTTTTCTGCGCGCCAGACGGAGTTTGAGAGATGAAGCGGACCATTGTTGGTGTGGCAGCAGCCGTATTGGCGAGCGCCACTTTGATCGCCCCGACTTTCGCCCTGACCATTACCGCCCGCGTCTCGGGCGGCAATATCGCAGTCTACGATCAACCCCGCGAAGGCGCGCGGATCGTTGCGCGCCTGATGGATGGACAGGAAATACCGGTCGACGAATGCACCCAGAACGATAGCGATAGCTATTGGGGCTCATTTGGCGATGCCGGTCACCGACTGCGCGGCAAGTTTGCGCGTCAGTATTGTCACATTCCAGAGCTGGGTTGGGTCGACCGCAGCTGGATCGTCGGCAAGGGTCTCGTCAACGTGACACCCCCCGATTTCCACGGCGCCGGCTGGTAATTCCGCCCTCAAGTCTAGCCAACAAAAAACCCTCCCAGCCTAGGCTGAGAGGGTTTTAATTTGTCTGGCGCTAGGCTTAGAGCCAGCCCATCAATTCGCGGCGAACCATCGCTTCGATCATGTCCATGCCTTCATCCGAAGCATTCAGACATGGGATATAGGCATAGTTCTCGCCGCCCGCTTCAAGGAAGGTTTCCTTGCCGCCGATAGCGATCTCTTCGAGGGTCTCGATACAGTCCGCCGAAAAGGCTGGGGCCAGGATCGCGACCTTCTTGATGCCCTTCTTGGGCAGTTCTTCCAGTGTCGTGTCGGTGTAAGGCTGCAGCCATTCCGTCGGCCCAAATCGGCTCTGGAACGTCACCATCAGCTTCTCTTTTGACCAGCCGAGATATTCGCGCACCAGACGCGTCGTCTTGAAACACTGGCAGTGGTACGGGTCGCCGTTCTTGAGATATTCGACCGGCATGCCGTGATACGACGTGATCACAAGATCCGGCTCAAAATCGAGCTTGGCGACGCCATCGCGGATCGAGTTACCAAGGGTCTCGATATATTTTGGATCTTCAAAATACGCCGGAGCGGTGCGCACAGCTGGCTGCCAGCGCATGGTCTTGAGCGCGTCGAAAGCCTTGTCGTTTGCGGTCGCAGTCGTCGTTGCAGAATATTGCGGGTAGAGCGGCACCAGAAGGATCTTCTGGCAACCAGCGGCCTGCATCTTCTCCAGGACGGACTTGGTCGATGGATTGCCATAGCGCATGGCGTATTCAACCATAACGCCGTCGCCAACCATACGCTCGGCCAGCGCTTCGCTCTGGGCACGCGTGATCACGCGCAGAGGGCTCTCATTGCGCTTCTTGTCCCAAACCATATCATACGCATGCCCGGCCTTTTGCGGGCGGAAGCTGAGGATGACCAGGTTGAGGATCGGCCACCACTTCCACTTCGGCGTTTCGATAACGCGCGGATCGGACAAAAATTCCTTCAGATAACGTCGAACGCTCCAATAATCGGTAGCGTCGGGCGTCCCGAGGTTCAGCAACAGAACCCCAATCTTCTGCTGGGGAACGGTCGGGTGATCTTTGGGCAAAACTTGGGACATGAGAGCCAGTTTAGAAGGGTTCCACTTTTGGACGGAACATAAGGGTTTAATTCAACCTCGCAAGGCGGCGATGGGTCGCGCTTCGATCAAATACTCGCAACCAACAACAATATACCAAATACGAGCACAAAAACGGCCCCCAACAGTTCAGCCCACCACAGCAACGCCACAGCCAACCGACTGTCAGCGCCGCCGATCTTGCCAGCGAAACTCTTGGCCGTCACGGCCAAAGCAGCCAGCGTGCTCACTGTGATTGCCGTACCTGCTGCCATCAAGAGCACAGAAAAGATACCTGCCGCCAGCAAGCCCTGCGACAAGGCGAAAACCATCACCACCAAAGCACCAGAACAGGGGCGAAGTCCGACAGCCAAAACCACACTGAGTTTTTCTGTCCACGACGCGTTTAATTTCTGCGGGCCGACCGCGTGGTGCATGTGCTCTGAATGACTGTGGTCATTGTTGTGATGGTGATCGTGGGAATGACCATGGTCATGATGACCGTGACCATGCGCATGACCGTGATCATGTGCGTGCTCGTGGTGATGGGCATCTGAAGCGTCGTCCCAGCGGATTTTCTGCCTCGGCTCATGCGCGGCGCCGTGGCGATGGTGATGATGCCCCCAGCCAAACACTTTGCGCGCCACGAGCCACAGGCCAAGCAATGCCACCAGCCCGTAGGAAACAACGCCAACCCAATGAGCCGCATCGGACAAGGCCGTGCTCGTGAAATTCAGTATCCCTGCCAGCACCAAAACAAAGGCGATCGCGACCACTGCCTGCATCAGGGCCGAAATCGTGCTCAGAAAAATCCCTTGCCGCAGCTGCTGTTCGTTCGCCAGCATGTAAGACGAGATAACCACCTTGCCATGCCCCGGCCCCGCAGCGTGGAACACGCCGTAGAGGAAGCTCAGCCCCCCAAGAACCCAGAAAGCGGTCCAATCGGTGCGCATGCTGTCGAGCGCCGCAGTCATCGCGCCATAAAAATCGCGCTGGGTGTTCTGCAGCCAGCCGAAAAATCCTGTGCGCGGAAGATTAAGACCAACCTCGGCAGGCGGTCCGGCAAACGGAACCGTTGCGCGCGGCTCGGCCATCTGCTCAGTCGCATCCAGCGCCGTTTCAGGCACTGGGATTGCGCCGCCACTGCACGACACAATGGTTACGCCTTGAGTGCCTCGCATCGCTGCAGCCAAGTCTGGCGGCAGCTCCAGCACTTCCGGTCCCAGCGCATAAATCCGCTCTTCAATGTCCCGCGACATTGCCTTGGGCGGCTCCACCCGCGCTGTGCAACTCGCTGGCGCATTCGAGAGTGTGACGTCCGCCACCGAAGCCGTGGTGATGGCCACGTAATACTCAGGATCGTAGACGCCCAGCTCAAAATGGGGGCCCGGCACCTGCGGGCGAACGGCGGCCAACGTATAATCGAGCGTCACTCGATTATCCTCATAGCGCATGGCTTGGTCCCCTGCCGGAACCCACTCCATGCCCTCCCCTGCGACCGTGTAAAAACCGAACTCAGCGAGACCAATCATGTTCTCGTCGGCCAGCTCTTGCAGCTCAGCGCTGGTGGTCACCCCATCACCATCGGTGTCGAGGCCCTGCACCATCCACACGGAAAATGCGCTGTCGAATGTCCAGCTATGTTTGAGGGTGGCAATGCGCCCCGCCGCATCAAAACCGATGTCGACTTTGGCATCGATGAAGATATGCGGATGCGCCTGTGCCCCATGCGTTAGGCCAAACAAACCGAGTGCTGCACCAAACAGCGGGGCACGCCAATGTTTCAAGAGTTCGTCCTAGTGGATGGGGTGAACGGCGAACCAGTCCACCAGATGGTCGATCAAGGCGCGGACCTTGCCAGCAAGGTGTCGACGATGCGGATACACAGCCTGCAAAGTCTGCCCAGTGGGCAAAAACTCAGCCAACACCGGCACCAGCTCGCCAGTCGCACAACTTGGCTCTGCCAAATAAGAGGGCAATACGACAAAACCGAGACCAGCCTTGGCAGCACTCATCGCTGCCAAAGGAGAATTCACACGGACTGGGCCATTAACCGGGACTGATATGGTTTTACCGTCTTCGGTAAAGCGCCAGTTCGATTGCCCCTGCAGGTTGACGTCCACAATACAGGGCAGATGGCGCAAATCTTCTGGATGCTTCGGCACGCCATGGGCGGCGATAAACTCGGGAGCAGCGCCCACCACCACATGCATATCGGCAATCTTACGGGCGATCAGCGAGCTATCGGCCAAAGTCGAAATGCGCAGGGCAACGTCGATACCTTCGTCGATCAGATCGACATAACGATCCTCAAGGCGCAGATCGAGCTGCACTTTTGGGTGTTGTAGGAGGAAATCAAAAATCGCGGGCGCGAGTGTAGTCTCCCCGAAATTGCGGGGCGCTGAGACGCGCAACAACCCACGGGGTTCGGTCGTCTGTTCAGCAATCGTTGCGTCCAGATCATCCAGTTGCAACAGGAGGCTCGAGGCTTCGCGATAATAGGCCTCGCCCGCCTCTGTCAGACTCAGCTTGCGCGTCGTGCGGTTCATCAAACGAACCCCGAGGTAGTCCTCAAGATCGGTGACATACTTCGATAGCAACGCTTTGGACCGCCCATGCTGACGGGCTGCGGCAGAAAATCCACCCGCGTCGAACACTTGGACGAATGCACGTATGCGGGCAAGATCCTGCGTCATAGCAACCGTTCCATCCGTTTCCGGGTTAAAGCCCACGCATAGCTCATCCGCTGTGAGTGAACAATAAGACCCCTTGGTCGTCTGTAGATTAACGATAGAATGCAAGGTGCATCGACCAAAGAAGGAGTTCGGATTATTTTCCCCCTCATGTCCAAACCTTCTTCCCGTTCAACGCTGTATAAACTCATCGAGGCCGGTCAGCTCGCTCACAAGGCGCTGGTTGTCCCCCTCTATGAAAAAGGCCTCGAAGCGGGAGATGACGCCGTTCTGTTCGCTCTCGGCAAAAAAGGCTCCACTGAGACCAGTATTGCCAATGATTTTGGTATAACCACCGAGATGCTCCAGCCCCGCCTGCAGCGTCTGGTCGACCGCGATATTATCGCGCGCCAGGCTGTCGGGCCCCATTTAGAGCCTGGGATTGTGCTCACGGATCGCGGTCTTCGCCTCCGCAACAGTCTCGCGGATAATTGGGCTCAATTGGAAGAAGCGCTCATGGGTGAGCTCAAGCCAAAGCACCGCAAAAGGCTCGGCGACGCCCTCACCCGCTTTATCAATCTCCTGCGTCTCTAGCGGGCTTTTTGAACGCGAAAAACTTCCTAAACGCACCATTCAGCTTGGGTTCATCCGTAATGGTGTTTGTTGTGATCACAGGCTGCAAAGCCGCCGCAACACACAGGGAGTGTCAAATGACCTTCAAAAAGAAACTGCTCACAGCCGGTATGGCCGCACTGGCCATCTTCGCCACTGCCGGAGCTGCGTCGGCAGCCTCCGCAGTCGCAACCGCAAACGTCAACGTCCGCACCGGTCCCGGTACTGGCTATGGCGTGATCGGGACCCTCTTCCAGGGCGAACGCGTCAATGTCGATCAGTGCCGAGGCTCTTGGTGCTACATTGAACGTCGTGGCCGCGAAGGCTGGGTGTCCTCCAGCTATCTGAGCACTCGCTCAGGCTGGGACAATGGCTGGGATAACGGGTGGGAACGCCCACGTCCTCCGCGCCCGCCACAGTGGAACCCGGCACCACGCCCGCCACACTGGAATCCAGGCCCACCACCACGCCCACCCCATTGGAACCCACGTCCACCGCGTCCAGAACCGATCTACCCGATCAATCCCGGTGGTCCGAACGCAAGCTTCTGCTTTAACGGCCCGAATGGCTACTTCTGCGCCGGAAGCTAAGGTCAAATAACAAACGCCGCCCTCTGGGGCGGCGTTTTCATTACATCACTTGCAATCGATCCACATCGATCCCGCGCTTTTCGAGCGGCGCCTTGGCCGTACGACTGAGGTAAACACTCGTGCCATAGCCGACGAGCGCCCCCACCGCACCACTCGCCAAAAATGCTACCCAGCCTTCTTGGCTCCCAAGAGCCGCCGCAATTATCACGGTCACAAGACCAATCCCGGTCACCGCCAGATTGCGACGCTGCTCGGCAACTTTGAGGTTCGTTGCCCCCGCGTGCAGCAGGTCCCGCAACTCACTGTCGCTCATGGCCGCCAGCTCGGCGTTTTTCCGCTCACGACGAATGGTTTCGATATAGGCGTCCACACGCCGCAAGGTCAGCGCCTCACGCTTGGCATTGCGCTTATTGCGATTGAGATAGGTCCAGCCGCCGCCGACCACCAAAAGCACAATGGCGATTTCGATCAAAATCAGCATGTGGCTAGCCCTCCTAATTCAGAACACATGTAGAGCGTGAGCCCCAAGGTCAAGACCGCTTCATGCTCTCACGCGCCATCACCACCAGTCCGGCCCCCACAACGATGGCCGCGCCGACGAGGGTCAACGGATCAATGTGCTCGCCAAAAACGAAATATCCAATGCAGATCGCCCATGGGATCGCCAGATAATTGAACGGCTGAATGACACTCGCTGGAGCCAGCTTGAGCGCATAGGTCATCAGCCCGTGCCCGGCGATCGTCGTACCCATGATCGTCACGATAATGGCCAGATGCCACCATCCCATCGGCTGCCAGAAAAACACCCCGACGGCACTCGATAGCACCAAGCCAACCACCGCTGTGTAAAGCATAGAGGTCGACGCACTATCGACGCGCGTCACCTTGCGGGTGATGACGATATACACCGCATAGAGCGCGGCACTGGCCAAGAGGAACATCGTGCCCGTGCCGACCGGGACCATGCCCGGACGCACAATGATCAAAGTCCCAATCAACCCCGCTCCCACGGCAAAAAAGCGGAATGGACCAACTTTTTCACCCAAAACCGGGATCGCAATCAGCGTCACCAGCAGCGGGTATATGGATGCAATCGCCTGCGCTTCGGCAATACCAACGGAAACCAACCCGAACGCAAAGCACCAAATATCAGCGATGAGAAACACGCCGCGCGCAATCTGCCATTTCGGCGTTTTCGATTGGAAAGCTTTGCGCAGCGGCGCCTGCCGCGACACCAGCCACAGCGCAAACAAGGCAAAGCCCCAGTAGCGCATCATGGCCACTTGGAAGGGCGAATAGTCCTGCACCATCAGCTTGAAGAGCGCGTCTTGAACCCCGAAAACCAAAACGCAGAAGATCGTCAGGAAGATGCCGCGCCCGATCTGATCGGTGCGCGAAAAGTCTGCAGAAATGGTCATAGTCTGTACGCTCAAGAAAAAGCGTTCTGCCCCGGTCTACCGCAGAACGCTAAACATCATTATCTCAAGCAAGTGACGCAGACCACAGACGAAACCAACTGCCACACGTTGACACACCTGCTCACTATGCACCTGATGCGTTGAACTGAATCGCCGATCCGACCTATTGTGCCGTTGATGTCAAACACACCCGCTGCTTCGCTCTCGCAAAATCCCGTCGCTCTGGTCACCGGTGCCAATGATCGCATTGGCGCGTGTCTGGCCAAGACGCTCGCCGCGTCAGGCTATGCCGTCATCGTGCATTACCGCTCTGATCCGGAGGGAGCCAATCGCGTTAAGTCGGAGATTGTCGCCGCCGGCGGTCGTGCCGAAGTCCTGCAGGCCAATCTCGCCGATCGCGCTCAGCGCAGCCAGGTGATCGCCAAGGCAGGCGAACCCTTTGGCCCGTTGACCCTGCTCATCAACAACGCATCGATTTTCGAGCGCGATAGTATTTTCGATGTGTCCGAAGAGCTTTGGGACAAGCATTTCGCCATCCACGCCGAAGTGCCGGTCTTTCTCTCGCGCGACTTTGCCGCCCAGCTGCCCGCAGGGGCATCGGGCAATATCATCAACATTCTCGATGAGCGCGTACTCCACCCGACCCCGGGCTATTTCAGCTATTACCTTTCCAAAGCTGTTCTCTGGACCGCAACCCAGACCATGGCGCAAAGCTTGGCTCCCGCTATCCGCGTCAACGCCATTGGCCCCGGTCCCGTCCTCCCCAATGCCCGCCAGACGCAAGCGGAGTTCGAAGAATCGCTCTTGCGCCTTCCCCTTCACACCAGTGCTGGCCCCCAAGAAATCGCTGAGGGCGTGCTCGCGATCCTCTCGATGCGCTCCTATACCGGTCAAATGCTGGCTCTCGATGGCGGCGAACACTTAAGCTACTTGCCCGAAAGTGGGCTCACGCGACGCAAATGAGCACCGACCAGACACCTCAGGCGGGCCCGGAAGTCATCAAGGCTTTCGTGCGGACGCTGCCTTCTGCACCCGGCGTCTATCGCATGCTCGATGCCGAAGGCGCTGTCATGTATGTGGGCAAAGCGCGCTCGCTAAAGTCGCGCGTCACCAATTACACGCGGCCTGAGGCCCTGCCCGTTCGTCTGCAGCGCATGATCGCCGCGACCGTCAGCATGGAGTTCGTCCGAACCGAAACCGAGTCTGAGGCCCTTCTGCTTGAAGCCAATATGGTCAAGCGCCTGCGCCCTCGGTACAACGTGCTGCTGCGCGACGACAAGAGCTTCCCCTACATCATGATCGCCACCGATCATGAAGCGCCCGAGCTGACCAAACACCGCGGGGCCAGACGACGGAAGGGGCACTACTTTGGCCCCTTTGCCTCGGCCAGCGCTGTTAACCGCACCATAGCCAGCCTCCAGCGCGCCTTTTTGCTGCGCAATTGCTCTGACAGTTTTTACGCCGGGCGCACACGTCCGTGCCTGCAGTACCAAATCAAGCGCTGCGCCGGTCCCTGCACCCGTGAGATTAGCCTTGAGGGCTATGCCGGTCTCGTTGAAGACGCGCGCCTCTTTCTCACCGGCAAGTCACGCGCCGTGCAGGACCACTTGCAAAAAGACATGGCACAAGCTGCCGAAGACCTCGATTTTGAGCGTGCCGCCGTCATCCGCGACCGCTTATCGGCCTTGGCGCTGATCCAGTCGCAGGGCGACTCAACCGCCCAATCGGTTGAAGAAGCTGACGTCTTTGCCATCCACCATGAAGGTGGTCAGTTCTGCGTGCAGGTGTTCTTCTTCCGCGCCTTCCAAAACTGGGGCAATTATCCCTACCGCCCCAAGGCGGACATCACCCTCACGGACGAGGAAGTCTTGGAAAGCTTCCTCATCCAGTTCTACGAGGACCGCCCGCCGCCGCGACTGATCCTGCTCAGCCACAATTTGGCCGAGACAGAACTGCTCGAAGAAGCTCTCGCCACGCGTGCGGGCCGCAAGGTTCGTATCGAAGTACCTCAACGCGGTGAGAAAAAAGATCTCGTCAATCACGCCCTGCAAAACGCCAAGGAAGCCCTCAGCCGCCAACTCGCCGAGGGTGCCTCAAATCGCAGCCTGCTCGAAGGCGTGGCCGAAGCCTTTGGTCTTGAACGCGTTCCCCGCCGCATCGAAACCTATGACAACTCCCATATTTCGGGCACCAATCAGGTCGGCGCTATGGTCGTTGCAGGTGAAGATGGCTTTTCCAAAAAGCACTATCGCACCTTCAACATCAAATCCGACATCGCGCCGGGCGACGACTTCGGCATGATGCGCGAAGTGCTCACCCGTCGCTTCTCTCGTCTCGCCGCTGAAAGCGAAACGGACGCTGAGGACGATGCCACCGGCATGCCAGATTGGCCCGATGTGGTCTTCATCGACGGTGGTGCGGGCCAGCTGAACGCCGTCAAGGAAGTGATCGCTACGCTCAACCTGCCCAAGGAAGTGACCTTTATTGGCATCGCCAAGGGTGAAGACCGCGACGCTGGACGCGAAAAATTCCACATGGAAGGCCGCGAGGCTTTCATGCTGCCCCACCGCGATCCGGTCCTCTACTATGTGCAGCGTATCCGCGACGAGGCTCACCGCTTCGCCATCGGGACTCACCGCGCCAAGCGCAAGAAAGATCAGATCAAAAATCCGCTCGACGAAATCGACCGCATTGGTCCCACCCGCAAGCGTGCCTTGCTCAATCATTTCGGCTCAGCCAAGGCAGTTTCCCGGGCATCGCTTGCAGATTTACAAGCCGTGCCAACGATTTCCGCAGCCATCGCCCAGCTGGTTTACGACCATTTCAACCAAGCCTAGGCCTTATACCAAAGCCGTAATCCGGCGCGGCGTTTAGGACTCGACAAACCCGCCGCGCCTCATCTACAAATTGTGCCATGATCAACGCAGCAACCTTTTACTGGTACTTTAGCTATCCGCTCCCGGCGGAGGCTATCGCGCGCGCATCCTGATCAGACAAAATCAGTAAGCAAATCGCAAGCCAGCCGCCCGAACCCGAGGCGGCTTTTTTCTTGGCCGCCTTGATACAAAATCAAGAGACGCCAAATGCTTAAATCGACAGACGACCTTCGCATCACCAATATCCAGCCGCTAACCACGCCAATCGAGGTTATGCGCCAGCATCCGCGCACCGACGCGGCGACGCGCACGGTTCTCGCGGCCCGTCACGACTTCCACAACATCCTGACCGGTCAAGACGACCGTTTGGCTGTTGTTGTTGGCCCCTGCTCGATCCATGATCCGAAGGCCGCGATCGAATACGCAAAGCTGCTCGCTCCTCTGCGTGAAAAGCTCGGCGATCGTCTCGAAATCATCATGCGTGTCTATTTCGAAAAGCCGCGTACCACTGTGGGCTGGAAGGGTCTCATCAACGATCCAGACCTCGACGGTAGCTTCAACATCAATCAGGGCCTGCACACCGCCCGCGCGCTGCTTCTCGAAGTAAACAACCTCGGCCTGCCTGCCGCTTGCGAATTCCTCGACATGACCACCCCGCAATACATTGCGGACCTGGTGTCCTGGGCTGCAATCGGTGCACGCACCACAGAAAGCCAGATCCACCGCGAACTGTCGTCCGGCCTCTCCTGCCCCGTCGGCTTCAAGAACGGCACCGATGGCAACGTCAAGATCGCCCTCGATGCAGTTCTCTCCGCCTCCCAGCCACACCATTTCCTGGCCGTGACGAAGGATGGCCGTTCCGCCATCGCAGCAACTGCTGGCAACGAAGACTGCCACATCATTCTACGCGGCGGCAAAACCACCAATTACGATGCTGACAGCGTCAACGCTGCCGCAGAGCTGGCCAAGAAGAACGGCGTCAACCCGGCGATCATGATCGACGCGAGCCACGCCAACTCCTCCAAAAAGCCGGAAAACCAGCCACTGGTTCTCGGCGAGATCGGCACGCAGGTCGCCTCCGGTGACAAGCGCATCATCGGTGTGATGATCGAGTCCAACCTCGTCGCCGGTCGTCAGGATTTGGTTGAAGGTCAGGACCTCGTCTACGGCCAGTCGATCACCGACGGCTGCATTGATTGGGCAACCACCGTCACCACCCTCGAAGCTCTGGCCGAATCCGTCACCCAGCGCCGCGCCCTCAACTCCCAAGCCGTGGCATAAGCGCCTCGTAGAGGCCCCCACCTACCCCTCTTTCTTACCTCTCCCCTTGGGGGAGAGGTCGGCCGCAGGCCGGGTGAGGGGGCCTTCCCCATGAGCCCCGCCCCACCCAAAAAACGCGATCCCATCCCTCCCCCTACCAGGGGGAGGCTAGGTGGGGGTGGCGCAACAGCCCCCACCTCCCCCACATCCCAGTGCCCAAACGCACCTCTCCCCTTGACCCCTGACGCCGAACCCTGTTCTCTCGCGCCATGGCACAGAACCCGCTCTTCCTCGTCCCCAACATCATCACCATTGCCCGCATTCTGGCGATCATTCCCATTGTTGCGCTGGTGATGAGCGGCGACCCGACGCTCCGCTGGGTGGCCCTTGTCCTTTATGTCGTTGCCGCCGCCAGCGATTGGCTGGACGGCTATCTGGCCCGCGCGTGGAACCAGTATTCCGACCTTGGCCGTATGCTCGACCCCATTGCCGACAAGCTCTTGGTCAATATCCTCATTGCAGCTCTGGCATGGGACGGCAGCCTCAGCGGCCTCGACATGATCCCGGCAATTGCCATCATCTTCCGCGAAACCTTCATTCCGGGTCTGCGCGAGTTCTTGGGCAATACCGCGGTCGTTCTGCCCGTCAGCCAGCTCGCCAAGTGGAAAACCACAATACAGCTCGTCGCCCTCGCGGCCATTCTGCTCGCAGGCAACATCCCGCAAGCTGAAATCGTCGCCAGCCTTCTCCTCTGGGCCGCAGGCGTCATCACGCTCATCACCGGCTGGAATTATCTGCGCGCCTCCTGGCCGCATCTATCCGGCATCGGCAAAAAATGAAAATTCTCTACTTTGCTTGGCTGCGCGAGCGCCTCAATCGCGCCAGCGATGAGGTGTCTCCGCCTGCAGAGGTGGTGACTCTCAACGATCTCATCGCTTGGCTCCGCGCCAATGACGAAGTGCTCGACCACGCCATGCAAAACACCAAAATTTTCAAACTCGCCCGCGATGCCAAAATAGCGGCTTGGGATACGCCCATCGGCGATGCCAAAGAAATCGCCATCCTCCCGCCCATGACAGGCGGCTAGCGCCATGATCCGCGTCACCACCGAAGCCTTCGATCAAGGCGCCGAAGCCAATGCCTTCATTGGTCGCCACACTGAGGCGGGCGCACTCGTCACCTTCACCGGCCTAGTTCGCTCTCTGCCCTCAGACCCGATCTCGGCCCTGATCCTAGAGTGCTACGAGGAACTGGCCCTCAACCAACTCACCGCCATTCGTGACGCAGCGATCACCCGCTTTGCTCTCACCGACGCGGCAATCATCCATCGCTACGGACGCTTGGTTCCGGGCGAACCCATCATGATGGTCATGACGCTTGCGCCACATCGCCAAGCCGCATTTGATGGCGCGCAATTTTTGATGGACTACCTCAAAACCGACGCGCCCTTTTGGAAACAGGAAGAAACCGCGTCGGGCCTGCGCTGGGTCGACGCCAAATCAACCGACGACACCGCGCGCGATCGCTGGCAGAGCTAAAGCCCCCTTCGCCCCAAACAAAAACGCCCACCTTGCGGCGGGCGTTTTCAATTTCATTCAGCGCTACTTATTCAGCAGCAGCAGCCTTAGCCGGGTGGCTAGCAGCAGTGTAGAGCTCGATCAGCTCACGGCAGCCATTGCCTGGGGTAAAGCGATATTCGCCAACTTCCGAAACCGGGGTCACTTCTGCAGCCGTACCGGTGAGGAAGCACTCGTCAAACTCAGCCAGTTCTTCCGGCTGCATATGACGTTCGGTGACAGTGTAACCTGCGTCCTTGGCGAGCTGGATAACGGTCTGACGGGTAATGCCGTTCAGAATGCAATCCGGTGTCGGGGTGACGATGTTCTTGCCCTTGATGAAGAACACGTTCGCGCCGGTCGCTTCAGCGACATAACCGCGATAGTCCAGCATCAGCGCGTCAGCATAACCATTGGCCATGGCCGCATCCTTCGAGAGGGTGCAGATCATGTAGAGGCCAGCGGCCTTAGCCGTGTGCGGAATGGTTGCCGGATCAGGACGGCGCCACTTCGACCACTCAAGGCGAATGCCCTTGAGCTTTTCTTCGGTCGAGAAATAGCTCGGCCAAACCCAAGCAGCGATTGCGACGTGAACCTTGTTGTTGCGCGCTGGAACCGAAAGTTCCTCAGAGCCGCGCCAAACAACAGGACGCAGATAAGCGTCGGTCAGGCCGTTCTTGTCCAGAACGAGGCGCTTAGCTGCTTCAATTTCTTCTGCCGAGTATGGCAGCTGCATGTCGAGCGTTGCAGCCGAACGGATAAGACGCTCAGTATGCTCTGCAGACTTGAAGATTTCGCCTCCGTAGCAACGCTCGCCTTCAAACACCGAGCTCGCGTAATGAAGCCCGTGCGTCAGCACGTGAATCTTTGCGTCCTTCCAAGGCTTGAGTTCGCCGTCAAACCAGATCCAGCCTTCGCGCTGGTCCATTGGCACGCCTGCCATAGTTCCTACTCCGCAGATTTATGAGCAGCCATCCTCTTGGGTGGCCATTGCCGCCGATCATGCATAAGGGACATGCCCTTGGCAAACCCGAACACCTTTGGGATAAGACCAAGTGGAAGGCGACAGTGGAGAAACTATGCCTGCGGACGTAAACAATGTCAACAAGGCTGACATAAATTCAGCAACGCTGGAGCATGCTGACCTGCCGCTCGACATCATGGGGCTTTTCTTTTTTGCCTACAGGGACTTCACTGCCGACGCCGATGCGGTCTTGGAGCGTCAGGAATTCGGCCGCGCTCATCACCGCGTGCTTTATTTTGTCAATTTACGTCCAGGCATGTCGGTAGCCGATCTTCTCGACATATTGAAAATCACCAAGCAGAGTCTCGCCCGCGTGCTGCGACAATTGGTGGATAACGGTTATATCGAGCAACGCACCGGACAATCGGATCGTCGCCAACGCCTGCTTTACGCCACGGACAAGGGCCGCGAGTTCTTCGCAGTGCTGTCTTCGACTCAGGCGAGCCGCATTAAATCCTCTATCGCGGCCCTCCCCCCTGACGCTGCCGACATCGTCCGCAAGTTTCTCGTTGGCATGGTCGACACCGAAGATCACCGCAAGCTCGACCAGCTCAGCCTCACGACAAAACTCAAGTAAAATGGCCCCCAAGCACTGTGCTTGGAGGCCATCACTTATCTCTGTCTTTCGCTGGCTGCGGGCTTAGCCGCGGCCCAGCTCCTCGCTGCGCAGCTTAGCCGCTTCCACGGCCCGCTCCATCAGCGGCGTCAGACCATCGTCGGCCATCAGCACATTGAGCGCCGCAAAAGTGGTGCCGTTCGGCGAGGTCACGTTCTGGCGCAACACGCTGGCCGGGGCCGGGTCGGCCTCCATCAACGCTGCCGAACCAATCACGGTCTGGCGTGCCAGTTTCATGGCGATGTGCTCAGGAAGCCCCTGCGCCACACCAGCTGCCGCCATAGCCTCAACCATATTGAACACATAGGCCGGGCCTGAACCCGAAACCGCGGTAACGATGTCGAGGTCGCCTTCCTTGTCGAACCAAAGGACCATGCCTGCAGCCGCCAACAGCGCATCAGCCGCAGCGCGATCCTCAGCGAAAGCGCCCGACCCAGCGACTGCACCCGTCACACCCTTGCCCAACTGAGCCGGGGTATTGGGCATAGTGCGCACCACACGGTCTGTCCCCAAACCTGCCGAAAGCTTTTCAATCGAAATACCGGCGGCAATGGAGAGAACCAGCGTAT
The DNA here is from genome assembly GCF_016595685.1 of Devosia sp. WQ 349K1. Classification (NCBI taxonomy): domain Bacteria; kingdom Pseudomonadati; phylum Pseudomonadota; class Alphaproteobacteria; order Hyphomicrobiales; family Devosiaceae; genus Devosia; species Devosia sp. WQ 349K1. Next base: position 51,253 of record NZ_JAENGO010000002.1, read on the forward strand.
GCGAGCCAATTACGGGCGCAAGGCTCTCCATCACAGGCCCGATCACCTGCGGTTTAACCGCCAGAACCAACACATTTGGCTGAAGCCCAAAAGCTTCCTTATTGACGACAATGCCATTGTCCGCCGCCAAAGCCAGCGCTTGCTCGCTGGGGTTTGGATCAACCAGCACGAGGTTAGACGCAGGCAATCCAGCCCCAAGCCAGCCTTCAGCCAGTGCCAAGCCCATCTTGCCGGCGCCAACCAGCATGACCGGACCCAAATTTTGCAAATTCGTCATCAGGCTTCGCCTACCGTCTCAAACATCACATGGCTCAGCGCGTCTGCGGCTGATTTGCCGGCCCATACGACGAACTGAAACGCCTGATAATACAGATCGCAGGATTCGCTGGCCGAACGAAGCAGCGCTTCACACTGCTGGGGCGACACATCCGCGCCACCGGTGAGCAGGTGCGAATTTCGGAACAGGACAACGCCTTCCTTGTGCCAGGCGTCGAAGTGGCCAATCCAGAGTTGTTCGTTGATGAGGCTGATCAGTTGTTTGATTTCAGCGCGCCGCGCTTCGGGAACTTTCAAGTCGAAGGCACATGCGATGTGCAGACTTTCCAGATCCTGCATCCAGTTGAACGACACATGATAGTCGCTCCACCCTCCGCGTACTGAAATAGAAATCTCGTCCGCGTCCTGACGTTCAAACGTCCAGTCGTTGATCGAAGCGATGTGCTCGACTAGGTCCACCGGGTGGGACATCCGATCGGGCTCGAATTCAATCAGAGACATGAAGTTCCGTCCTCACAAAGGGCGTTGTCATGGCGCAGCATTTGCTGCGCGTTCTGGATGCGCGTGAAGGAACTTGATCGCCGCAACCGCGACTTACGAATCGTCCTCCTAAGCAAACCCTACACTGAGCATTTGATTCAGGGCACGCGGGCCAACCGCCGAACGCCAATCTCTTGTGGATGATGCTTGGTCTTTAAGTATTAACGAGGGTTTAACAGAAATTGCACGCACCGTTTCATAATGGTGCACTTTCATCGCCCTGGAACAATTCCCAATAAAAAAGGCGCCGCGTTACCGCAGCGCCTTCGCATGATCATCAATCCGCTATTGTTAAGCGGACTTACCGCGCAACTCAGCCAGTTCCTTGCGCAGAGCGTCAATTTCTTCGCCCTGCACGTGAACCAGCTCTCGCAGCGCGTCGAAATCTTCGCGCTTCACCAGGTCCATATCGTTGACGATGCGCTGAGCTTGGGTCTTCACCACGGTTTCGACCTCGCGGCGAACGCCGTCAGCGACGCCAGCAGCTTCGTTCATCACACGACCCAGCCCGTCGAATAGCTTGTTGTTCTGGTTCATACTGTGTCCGTTCCCATTGGGGCATTGTTTGCATTTACTTAAGCCACCTAGGACCTAAAAACCAGAGTACCCAAGCAAAGCCCTTTGACGTGCTCAACGTCACAGGGATTGAATGGCTCCAACCGACGCGCTACCTCAGGCACTCTATTGCCACGATTGCTTGGCAAGTTTCGGTCGAACCTCGGAGAACCATCGGTGCCCTTCCCCAATATCGACCCGATCGCCATTGCTATCGGCCCTATCGCTATCCGTTGGTATGCACTGGCCTATCTCTTTGGTGTTTTCCTTGGCGCGGCCTATGGCTATTCCCTGCTCAAGAACACACGCCTCTGGCACCGCGGCAATCCCCCCTTTGAAGCCAAAGACATTTGGGATTTTGCCTTCTGGGCCATGCTGTCCATCGTTATCGGCGGCCGCGTTGGCTATGTGCTGTTCTACAACTGGGGATATTACAGCCAGAACCCGCTGGAGATGATCAACACGCTCGATGGCGGCATGTCCTACCACGGCGGCATGGCTGGCCTGATGATCGCTGCCATCTTCTTCACGCGCTCCAAAGGCGGCAATTGGCTGTCGAGCCTTGATCTCCTCGGCGCAGTGGCCACCATTGGTATTTTCCTTGGCCGTGTCTCCAACTTCATCAATTCCGAGCTTTATGGCGCGCCCACCAACCTGCCCTGGGGCGTGGTCTTCCCGACCGACCCGATGCAAGTGCCCCGTCACCCAAGCCAGCTTTATGAAGCCCTGCTCGAAGGCCTCCTACTCTTCATCGTCATCCGCGTTGTCACCCATGTCTTGTATGGGTTGCGCAAGCCGGGCCTCGTCGCTGGCATTTTCGCCATTGGCTATGCATTGGCGCGCTCCTTTGTCGAATTCATCCGCTTGCCGGATGCGCAATTGGGCTATCTCAATGGCGAATGGCTCACCATGGGCCAGCTCCTCAGCCTTCCCATTCTCCTCGGCGGCATCGCTCTGGTGGTCTACGCGCTGACCCGGCGCGAAGACCCCATCCGCCCATAATCCTCTTTCTCTAGTGCAAGTGAGACGTTCAACGTGAACCAAGCCCCCACGCTTGAGCAGCAGATCGAATTCCAGATCCGCACCTCCGGTCCCATGTCGGTCGCGACCTATATGGGGCTTTGCCTCACGCACCCGAGCAAAGGCTATTACAAAAACCAAGACCCATTCGGCGCTAAGGGCGACTTCATCACCGCGCCGGAAATCTCGCAGATGTTCGGCGAATTGATCGGCTTCTGGGTGGTCAATCTCTGGCAGCAAATGAATGAGCCCAAGACGTTCACCCTGCTCGAACTGGGCCCCGGTCGCGGCACGCTGATGAGCGACGTCTTGCGCGTTGCTTGCCGCGCCCCCGGTTTCCGCGATGCGCTAGACCTGCGCCTTTTTGAAACCAGCCCTGCCCTTGTGGCCGAACAAAAAGCGCGCCTCGAAGCATACGATCCCAAATGGCTCGAGAATTTTGAAAATGTCGGTACCGGCCCGATCATCATTCTTGCCAATGAGTTTTTTGACGCCTTGCCGATCCGTCAGTTCGTCCGCAAAGAAAACGGCTGGCATGAGCGTCAAATCGGGCTTGATGGCGACAAGCGCGTCTTCGGCCTCTCGCCCACACCCATTCCGCCCATGTCCATGCCGCCCGGCGTGGCCGACGCCGCGATCGATGAAATCCTCGAATTCTGCTTCGGTGGCGCACAGCTCATGAGCCGGTTGAGCCAGCTGGTCAGCCGTCAAGGCGGCGCTATGCTCGCCATCGACTATGGCTACGCCCGCACCCAAACTGGTGAAACACTGCAGGGTGTTCGCCGCCATGCCTATGCCGACGTGCTTGAAGCGCCCGGCGAAGTCGACCTCTCCGCCCACGTCGATTTTGAGGCGCTGGCCAGCGTTGCGCGCCAGTCTGGCCTCGCGGTCCAACCGCTCCAGACCCAAGGCGGGTTCCTCACCGACATGGGCATTAGCCACCGTGCGACGGCCCTTGCCGGGGCCAACCCCAATCTCGCCCAAGACATTCGCGCCGCCGAGCAGCGCCTCGTCGGTGCCGATCAAATGGGTGAGTTGTTCAAAGTTCTCTGCGCCCACAGCCCCGGCCTGCAACCGTCAGGTTTCGGCGCATGACCCTGTCGGCAGAACACTCTCCTTCCCTTGCGTCCATGGATTGGCTCCGTCACGGCTTTTTCGGTCGCCAAGGCGGCGTCTCAATCGCCCCTTACGACAGCCTAAACGTCGGCCTCGCCGTTGACGACAGCGAAGCCAGTGTTCAGGCCAACCGCCAAGCTATCGCGGATTCATTGGGTGGTGCTCCGCTGATCGTTCTCAAGCAGACTCACTCCACCCATGTCGAGACCATCACCGCGCCCCTAACGGGCGTGGTCGAGGGCGACGCCATGGTCACCGCCACCCCCGGATTGCTTCTCGGCATTCAAACCGCGGACTGCACGCCGATCCTTTTCGCCGACCGCCAAGCGCACATCATCGGTGCCGCTCACGCCGGTTGGCGTGGTGCCGTTGATGGCATTATCGGCAATACCATCGCTGCTATGGTTAAGCTTGGTGCGGATCCTGAGCACATTGTTGCGGCATACGGCCCCACCATTTGGGCGCAAAACTACGAAGTTGGCGACCAATTCCAGGCCGATTTCCTAGCCCTGCATCCCACTGGCGAAGACCTGTTTTTCACCCCAACTGGCGGCAAAGCCCACTTCGACCTCCCCGGATTTGTGCAGGCACAACTAAGGGATGCAGGGGTTTCCACCATCGAACAAGTGGGCGGCTGTACCTACGACAACCCAGACCGCTATTTCTCCCATCGCCTGGCGACCCATCAATCGCGCAAGACCGGTCGGCAAATGTCCGTAATTAGCATCTCTCTGCGATAATTTAACGACACTGGCCAAAAGTGTAGTTGTGAGTCCGAAGTTCTGCCGCTAAAGCTGCCCACGAAACTGGTTGGCCCCTGCTCCCGTGGGGCCGGTTGAGACAGGATCGCACCTCATGAAACTGGTGACTGGCAATTCCAATCGTCCATTAGCGGAAGCTGTGGCGAGCTACCTTGAGCTGCCGCTGACCGATTGCACGGTCAAGCGCTTTGCCGACAAGGAAGTCTATGTAGAAGTGCATGAGAATGTGCGCGGTGAAGACGTCTTCATCCTACAGTCGACAAGCTACCCGACCAATGACAACTTGATGGAACTGCTGATCGTGATCGATGCTCTGCGTCGCTCGTCAGCCCGTCGTATCACCGCCGTTATCCCTTATTACGGCTACGCCCGTCAGGACCGTAAATCAGCACCACGCACGCCGATTTCGGCAAAGCTGGTTGCCAACCTCATCACCGAGGCTGGTGCAAACCGCGTCCTAACGCTCGACCTGCATGCCTCGCAGATTCAGGGCTTCTTCGATATCCCAACCGACAACCTCACCGCAGCTCCGGTGATGGTGCGCGATATCAAGGATCACTACGACGTCAGCAATGTGATGATCGTGTCGCCAGACGTTGGCGGCGTGGTTCGTGCGCGCAATGTGGCGAGCCGCATTGGCGTCAACCTCGCCATTGTCGACAAGCGCCGTCCCCGCGCTGGCGTGTCCGAAGTGATGAACATCATCGGCGACGTATCGGGCAAGACCTGCATTCTCATCGACGATATCGTCGATTCTGGCGGCACGCTGGTGAATGCTGCTGAAGCTCTGCTCAATGCGGGCGCCAAGGAAGTCTCCGCCTACATCACACACGGCGTATTGTCCGGCGAAGCTGACAAGCGTATCGCCGCTTCCAAGCTCAAAGAACTGGTCATCACCGACTCGATCTTTGACCCGCAAAACAGCAAGGCGGCGGCCAATATTCGCCGCATGAACATCGCCCCGCTCCTCGGCGAAGCCATTGCCCGCACCGCCAGCGAACAGTCGGTTTCGAGCCTGTTCGACTAAGATTTGAGCCCTTTTCGGTCTCTGTAAAGCCTTCAGACCACCAACATGGTCTGAAGGCTTTTTCTTGCGCTCTTACGAGTTACGCAGCTCGATCGTTCCCGCTTTGGCAGCCGCACGACAATCAGTCGCGTCGTGCATGATGTCGTCCTGAATCAAAGCTGTTTCGGTCATGCCGCTGCCGCTAAAGCGCATGTCATCGCACTCACCGTCATTGGCGAACTCGCCCTCGTCGTCGCCAAAATCAATCTTGCCGTCTTCCGCCACGCCCAGAAGTGAAATCTTGCCGGCGTCATACGCGCTCTGACAGTCGGTGGCATCGGCCAGCAGATCCTCGCTGAGCAGATCGGTTGCCGTCATGCCAGCGCCAGTGAATCGTGGATCGTCGCACTCGCCATCATTAGCGTAGCTGCCACTGTCATCGCCGAAGTCGACTTGGCTCTGCGCCATCGCCGGAGTGACAGCCGCGCAAAGAACCACCGCGCACGCCAAAACTATTGATTTCATTGAACAATCCCGAGATAAATACAAACAGGGCAGACCCTATCTTCGGGATGCGAACCTATCAAATCACTTATGCCGCCCCCGTGCGTTTTCACCCGGCCAAGAGGCCCGCAAAACCACTATATTTCTTGCTCCCCGCCCCCCTTTGCGCTATAGCCGCCCCCATGAAGCGCTCGTCACCCCTGGAGGACGGGCGCGTATGGTGTTGTGTAACACCGTACACCAACCGGAATGGATGATTTCCATGGCCAATAAAGTGCTCAAGGCACAGGCGCGCGACGGAGTGGGCAAGGGGGCAGCTCGCGAAGCACGTCGTCAGGGACTTGTTCCTGCAGTTATCTACGGTGACAAGAAGGCTCCTGTCACTGTTTCCGTCTCGTTCAAGGACGCCTACAAGGCGATCTACGCAGGCGGCTTCAAGTCCCACATCCTCGACCTCGACGTTGACGGCACCATCCACCAGGTAATCCCACGCGATTACCAGCTGGACGTTGTCCGCGATATGCCACTGCATATCGACTTCCTGCGCGTTTCGGCTAAGTCGCTGATCACCGTAGAAGTTGCTGTTAAGTTCATCAACGAAGAAAAGGCTCCTGGCCTTAAGAAGGGCGGCACTCTGAACGTCGTTCGTCACGCTGTTGAACTGACCGTTCTCGCTCACAAGATCCCGGAAGAAATCACCGTTGATCTGACCGGCGCAGAAATCGGCGATTCGATCCACATCTCGGCAGTAACCCTGCCAGCTGGTGCGGTTCCGACCATCACCGACCGCGACTTCACTATCGCGACCATCGTCGCTCCTTCCGCACTGAAGTCGGAAGAAGCTGCTGCTGAATAATTTCAGTTTCTAGCTCGATGCTTTCTGAGGCGGCCTTGCGGCCGCCTCAGTCATTTGTAAGGTTTGGTTTCATGAAACTGCTCGTTGGTCTGGGCAACCCCGGCGCTCAATACTCTGGCAACCGCCACAATATCGGCTTCATGGCGATTGACGCCATTGCCCGCGCCTATGGCATTTCCGCGTGGAAAACCAAGCACTCGGGCCAGTATGCCGAAGGCAATGTTGGCGGCGAGCGCGTGCTCCTCCTCAAGCCTCAAACCTTCATGAACAAGTCCGGCGACAGCGTGCAGCAGATCGCCAAGTTCTTCAAAATTCCCGTTAGCGACGTCTACGTCTTCTATGACGAGCTCGATCTCGCGCCGGGCAAAGTTCGCGTCAAAACCGGTGGCGGCAATGGCGGCCACAACGGCCTGCGCTCCATCGACCCGCAGATCGGCCTCGACTACAAGCGCATCCGCCTCGGCATCGGTCACCCCGGCAAGGAGAACGTCACGCACCACGTTCTCGGCGACTTCGCCAAGGCTGACAAAATCTGGCTCGAGCCGCTGCTCGATGAGCTGGCCCGTCAGACCCCGCTTCTCCTCAACGGCGACGACGCAGGCTTCATGAACAAGCTCGCCCTCGCTCTCAAGCCCGAAGAACCAGCCAAAGAAGCCAAGCCGAAGAAACCTTCGCCAGAAGCGTCTGAGGCACCCAAAGGCCAAAGCCACATCCGCCAAGCCCGCCCAGCGGCGTCCAAGGTCGAACTCCCCAAATCCGGCCCCATGGCCGACATGCTCAAAAAGCTTTTAGGCGGCCAATAACCTCCCTTACCACCTCCCTAGTGGAGCGAATTGAGGGTGACCGCTGCTTTCATCTGAGGCGCAGAAACATCCCCCAACTCAGTCTTCCTCCCTCCCCCTTGAGGGGAGGGATTGAGGGTGGGGGTCTTTAGTTCGGTGCGTACTCAGCCCAAATCTCCCCACACACTTGATCCCATCCCTCCCCCGGTTCCGGGGGAGGCTAGGTGGGGGCAGCGCTGAGCCTTACCCCCGCGCCCACTCGGGCAACATGTCCCCGTGCGCCTTGAGCAGATCATCGACCAGCGACCAGATCTGATCGAGGTCGAGTTCCGCTGCCGTGTGCGGATCAAGCATCGCCGCGTGATAGATATGCTCGCGCTTCTCTTCGATCAGCGCCCGCACAGTAAGCTCCTGCACGTTGATATTGGTGCGCATCAGCGCCGCCAGCTGTGGCGGCAATTCCCCGATATAGGTTGGCTGAATGCCGTTGCTATCGACCAGACACGGCACTTCCACGGCGGCCTGGTTCGGCAGCGAGGTGATCACCCCATTGTTGCGCAGATTGCCGTAGATCACCGAGGGCTCGCCGGTCCAAACCGAATTGACGATGGAAGACGCATATTCGTGCGAAGCCTTCACACTGATCGTGTCGGCATTGCGATACTGCTCAGACGTCTTCTTCCAATTCTCGATCTGCTCAATGCAGCGCTTTGGATATTCATCCAGCGGAATGCCGAACTTTTCGATCAAATCGTCGCGCCCGTCCTTGATGAAATACGGGGTGTATTCGGCAAAGTGCTCGGAGCTTTCGGTAACGAAATAGCCGAGACGCTTCATCATCTCATAGCGCACCTTATTGGGGCAACGCGGGTTCCAACCGGGCTTGGGCGCGCGGCCTTCCGCATAGGCGCGGTGCAGCTCCGGATAGAGGTCCTTATACGACCCATCCGACTGACGATGCTCAAACTTGAGATAGAAGGCCATGTGGTTGATACCGGCCGAGCGGTAGCGGATTTCCTCGTATGGAATGTCGAGGTCATGGGCCAGCTCATGCGCCGTGCCCTGCACCGAATGGCACAGGCCAACCTGCTTGATCTTGGGGAATTTCTCCGCAATCGCCCAGGTGTTGATCGCCATCGGGTTCACATATTGCAGCATCACCGCCTCAGGCGCGACCTGCATCATGTCTTCGCAAATGCTCCAGAGATGCGGCACCGTACGAATGCCGCGCATAATCCCGCCAACGCCCAAGGTGTCGGCAATCGTGTGGCGCAGGCCATACTTTTTGGGCACATCAAAATCGATCACCGTCGACGGCTCAAAGCCACCAATCTGGAAGCAGACGACGACGAAATTGGTCCCCGTCAACGCCTCGCGCTGGTTCGAGTAGGTCGTCACACTCGCTGGCACACCCAGCGTTTTGACCAGCTTCCCGGCGATAATCGCGCTTTCCTCAAGACGCGTCGGATTGATGTCCATCAAGCGAATTTGCGCACCGGCAAGGGCCGGACGCTGCAAAATATCGCCCACGATATTCTTCATGAACACGGACGAGCCAGCGCCGATAAACGTGATGATAGGATTAGCCATTTAGAAAATGCTCCGATAGCGGCCAGGCCGGCCCGCGGCTCCTCCCGCCGCTTTTGTCCATGCTAGCGCGACCGCATCGACTTACAATCCGGGATTAAAAGCGAATATTCCGGCTTTCTAAGCTTTACCCATGAGACACAAAAAAGGCGGGATCGCTCCCGCCCTTCCGATTTTATCCAACGACCTCAACAATGCCCATCATGCCGTGGTCTTCGTGGAAGAGCAGATGGCAATGGTAGACATACTTGCCCGTAAAATCGAGGAAGCGATGACGAATGGTCAGCGACCCGTTTGGCGGGATGCCACGAGTATCTTCCCACGAGAGAACCTCATCAACGGGCTCGCCATTCACCGCCACGACTTGGAAGTCGTTGGTGTGAATGTGGAACGGATGCCATTCGGGCGAGTCGTTGACCAGCTCCCACTCCTCGAAGGCCCCGAGCGGAACCGTCTGGTCCACGCGGTTCATATCCACCTGCTGGCCGTCGATCACAAAGCGTGTGCCGCCCGGCTCGCCGCGGATCACGTCAAAGCGAATTGTCCGCTTCCGATCGACTTCTTTCCCGCGCAGGTCTTCCGATAGCGGCAGCAGCACTTCTGGGATCTGGTGATCGGTGACAGCATCACCCTCTTCAACCACAAGCGTTGCCAGCAGCTCATCCGGCTCATACTGGCGCGGCGAACCCAGCCACAATGTCTTGCGCAATTCAAAAGCGCCACGGAACATGTGCCCCTGCACCAGCACATCGGCGCGCGTACCCGGTTCGATCAGCAGCTGATCATGCTTGACCACACGGGTCATCGCATTACCGTCCTTGGAAATCTGATAGAGCGGATGCCCCTCCAGCCCGATCATGAGATAGGTCTCCGAGGCCGCGTTGACGAACCGCCACCGCTGCACTTCGCCAGAGCGAATGCGCAGCGTCGGATTGATCTGCCCATTCACCGTACGCGTCTGGCGATGCATGTCCTGATCATCCGACGGGATGATGGAGTTATTTTCGTCAAACTGGGTCGACTGGATGACGAGCAGCTGATCGACACGATCTTTGATCCCCTCCACCTCATCAAGCCCGCCCTCGATAATCAGTGCGCCGGCCAATCCGCCCGACACCTGCGAATAGGTCACCCCATGAACATGCGGGTGATACCAATATGTCCCCGCCATATGGTCGGCTGGAATCTTGATCTCGTAGTCGAAGGTCTCACCCGGCTGGATCACGAGCATAACGTTGTCGCTATTGCCCGATGGCGACACGTGCAGACCGTGCGTATGAAGGTTCGTCACATCATCGAGATCATTGACCAGTTTGATCTTGATGGTATCGCCCGGCTTGGCCATGAGCGTTGGGCCTGGATACTGCCCGTCAAAGCTCATCACCGTGGCTGTCTCGCCGTCCACATCGGCAGGCCCATAGGCAAGACGCAAGCTGGTCTCCAGCACGCCATTCACCGACCGGCGCACTTCAGGGACACGGATATCGTCCCCCGTGGCCAGCGCCACAGCGCGGCTCAGAGGCTTTTCGGTCACCCGCACCTCACCGCCATGATGGTGGGCGTGTTGTGCCAAGGCAGGAGCGGCCACACCGGAAGCCGCAAGCGCGCTTCCAGAAACAAGCAACTTTCGACGGCTGATCGAGACAGACATAACGGCTCCGGAAAAGATCTTACTCTGAGCACGTTAGCATAGAGCCCAGATTCGACTGCAATAGTGTTTGCAATCTAAAATCGACCCGGATGTTGCTCTCCAAAACGACCAACAAAAAAGGGGCCGCCGCAGCGACCCCTTCTCAATCTTGTAAAAATCCAAAACCCTTAGGTGTTGAACTTGAACAGCATCACGTCGCCGTCCTTGACGACATATTCCTTGCCTTCGTCGCGTGCCTTGCCCGCTTCCTTGGCGCCAGATTCACCGCCGAGGGCGATGTAGTCTTCATAGCCAATGGTCTGCGCGCGGATGAAGCCGCGTTCAAAGTCCGAGTGAATAACGCCAGCCGCAGCCGGAGCCTTGTCACCCTTATGGATGGTCCAGGCGCGCGTTTCCTTCGGACCTACGGTGAAGTAGGTCTGCAGACCCAAAAGGTCATAGGCTTCGCGGATCAGACGGTTCAGACCGGCTTCCGAAAGGCCGAGGCCTTCAAGATATTCTGCCTGCTCTTCGTCTGGAAGCTGCGCCAACTGGCTTTCGATTTCAGCCGAGATGATGACAACGCCTGCGCCATTGGCAGCAGCATAGTCTTCAACCAGCTTGCTCATCGCATTGCCCTTGTCGGCCGAACCTTCGTCTACGTTACACACGTAGAGCACTGGCTTGGACGTCAGCAGCTGCAGCTCCTGGAAGGCCTTTTCTTCTTCAGCATCGCGCTTAACAAAGCGAGCCGACTTGCCTTCGCGCAGGACAACCAGCGCGCGATCGATCAGATCGAGCGTGACCTTGGCGTCCTTGTCATTGCCCTTGGCCTTCTTTTCCACGCCAGCGCGGCGCTTCTCAAGGCTTTCAAGGTCAGCGAGCATCAACTCGGTTTCGACAACTTCGGCGTCCGCTAGCGGGTCAACCTTATTGGCGACGTGGATGATGTTGCCGTCTTCAAAGCAACGCAGCACATAGGCAATCGCGTCACACTCACGGATGTTCGCGAGGAACTGGTTGCCCAGCCCTTCACCCTTGGATGCACCCTTCACGAGGCCGGCGATATCCACGAAGCTCATGCGTGCTGGCAATACGTTGATGGACTTGCCGATTTCGGCAAGCTTGTGCAGACGCACGTCCGGAACCGGCACATCACCGACGTTCGGCTCGATCGTGCAGAAAGGGAAGTTTGCAGCAGCTGCTGCGGCGGTGCGCGTAAGCGCGTTAAACAGCGTCGACTTGCCCACATTCGGCAGACCGACGATACCCATTTTGAAGCCCATTGGGATCTCCGGAAATCATTGGGTTCCAATTGGGTCGGATTGCCCCAGAAGTCAATGCGTCGGGGTGTACTCCCTGCCTCCCAAGGCCCATCACAGTGCTGAAAATGATCTCAGTGAAGCAAGTCCATCCCCAAACACCTTGCCCGTGCCCCGCACCCTATGGCAGAAGAAAACAATTGACGTATAGGGAAAGCAAATGACCAATCCAGTCATAGCTAATCGTCTCCATTTTGAAGACCTGCGCCTCGGCGAAACTATTGCGCTCGCCCCCTCGACGCTGACACGCGAGATGATCACGACTTTCGCCGCAGAGTTTGATCCTCTACCTTTCCATTTGGATGAAGAAGCAGCTCGCCAGAGCCTACTCGGTGGCCTCGCCTCCAGCGGCTGGCAGACGGGCGCTTTGAGCCTTCGCGCCCTCGTCGACGCCTTCCTCTCCAAAATCGCGTCGGCTGGCGGCCTCGGCTTTTCCGATCTGAAGTGGAAAGCCCCGGTCATGGTCAATGACACCATCTCAGGCACTGTCACGATAGCCGAGCTCCGCCGCTCGCAGTCACACCCCCACTGGGGCATTGTCACTCTCGATTTCGACATTCGAAATCAAAAGAACAAGCAGGTCATGACCATGCGCCTCGCCAATCTGGTTGAGTGCCGCAATCCGGAGGTCGCGGCATGACGCGCTGGTTTGAAGAGATCAATCTGAACGAAGACTTCCCGATGGGAAGCCACACATTCACTCAAGACGAGATCGTGCGGTTCGCCTCGCTCTACGATCCGCAGTATTTCCATACCGACGCCGAAGAGGCCAAGCACAGCCATTTCGGCGGCATCATCGCCTCCGGCTGGCACACTGCATCCGTCGGCCAGCGGCTCATGGTCGATGCGCTCTTTGCCGAAGAAAAGCGCCTGCTCGATGCCGGCCAGTCGCCGGGTGTCTCGGGTCCCTCCCCCGGCATTAGTTCGATGCAATACACCACGCCGGTTCGCCCCGGAGACACCATCACCTATTCGATGTACGTCAAATCCAAGCGCGTCTCCAATTCGCTTCCGGGCTGGGGCGTGCTCATCACCCATGTGTCGAGCACCAACCAGAATGGCGAAGCCGTCTACTCGGCAGAACTCGTCAGCTTCTCGAAATTGCGCGACTACAAGATGCCCCTCAAGCTCAAATTGCTTCTTGGCCTTGCCAAAGTTCCTCTGCTCAAGAGTTTGATCAAGCGCGGGTCTTGAAAGACAGAGGTCGGGTCGGCACTGTGCACTTATGCGCCGATTCGCCCTTGCACTTGCTGTCACCGCCGTAACCGCAATCCCTGCCTTCGCTCAGGCCTATGAAGGCAATTGGAGCTGCAGAGACGAGACCACTGAACGCGTGGGCATTCTCACCATGTATGGTGGCGTATACGGTTGGGCGGGCCGAACCATGGGCGACACGCGCTCCGGCACTGGCACGATTACCGCCTATCAGGACGGCGTTGGCTTCAACGATGGCAATCTGCTGGCCAATGGTTCAGTGCAAGCAGGCCGCATTACCAGCGACGAAAATTTCAATATCGCCCTGCAGCTGGAAACAGCTGAAGCGGTCGTTATGTTCTGCACCGTCCGCTAATCCCGTCTGACGCCCCACAAAAACCTAGCGCACGCGCGCCGTCTCTTGTTCCGCTGCCAATTGGGCACAGCATAATTCTGTGCTTTGCGCGCTGCCTCGCGGCAACACCTTGAAACTTTCCCGTTTCTGGCGCATTTTATACGAGCAGCGCCGGGCCCCTCTGGTCGTAGCTCTTGCTACGGCGATGTCGGAGCTGCTCCACCACGTTACATGGAGAAGGTCCGGCACATGGATATGTTGCTGTCCGCTTTTTCGGGCGAGTTCCTCGGCACCCCCGTTTACTTCTGGGTCGCGTTTATCGCGATCGTTCTTGCTCTGCTTGTCTTCGACCTTGGCATCCTTCACAAGGATGAACACGAGATCGAAGCCAAAGAGAGCCTTATGCTCTATGGCTTCTACGTCATCATCGCGCTTGCGTTTGGTGCTTGGGTCTGGTTCCAGCGCGGCTCTCAGGCCGGGCTTGAGTTCTACACCGGCTATTTGATCGAGCAGTCTCTGGCGATGGACAATATGTTCGTCATCGCCACCATCTTCGGCTTCCTTGGCATCCCACGTCTCTACCAGCACCGCGTGCTGTTCTGGGGCATCTTGGGCGTGATCCTGTTCCGCGCTGTTCTCATCGGCGTTGGCGCTGCTCTGGTTCACCAGTTCAGCTGGATTCTGGCGATCTTCGGTGCCTTCCTCATCTTCACCGGCTTGAAAATGTTCAAGCACGAAGACGAAGAGCCGAACATGGAAGACAACAAGATCTACAAGTTCTTGTCGTCCCGTTTCCGCGTCACCAAGGAACTGCATGGCCGTAACTTCACCGTTAAGGCTCCAGATCCGAAGACCGGTAAGCTCGTCACCTGGCTGACCCCGCTGGCCATCGCGCTGATCATGGTTGAAATCGTCGACCTGATCTTTGCGGTCGACTCGGTTCCAGCCGTGTTCGCGGTCACCCAAGACACCTTCATCGTCTACACCTCGAACATCTTCGCGATCCTTGGCCTGCGCGCGCTCTACTTCGCTCTGGCAGCCGCAATGAACCGCTTCCGTTACCTGCAGGTATCGCTGGCCGTCATTCTGGTTCTCATCGGTATCAAGATCTGTCTGGTGCCATTCGGCATCCATATCGACACCTTGCTCTCGCTCGGCGTCACGATCTCGATCCTTGCTGCTGGCGTCTTCTACTCCCTGTGGAAGACCCGCAACGAGCCAAACATCAGCGCCGAAGACCATCCGGAAACCGGCAAGCTCGAGCCTTAATCTGCTCAGCTCTGAACACGAAAGAGGCCCTCCGGGGCCTCTTTTTTTGGGTTCATCCGCCGTGAACCAGCCCACACAAATGCGTCGGCCAGCCCCGACCTCGCCCTATTCTGTTCAAGCTCTGGCCCCATTCTGCCGTTAACCCTTCGGTAAAGAATGAGGAGAAGCGCCATGGGCGTCATCAATCAAATCGTTTTTGACTGCGAACACCCTGCCGCTCTGGCAAGGTTTTGGGCCAACGCATTGGATGGCTACGCCCTGCGCGAATACGACCAGCTTGAGCTGGTTCGGCTGGCCGTCTTTGGCCTCACCCCCGAAACCGACCCAACGGTTATGGTCGATGGCCCCGGCCCCAGCCTCTGCTTCCAAAACGTCGATGGACAGCGTCACGATAACAATCGCGTCCACCTCGATGTGGAAGTGGCCAATCGGCAGGCCGAGGTGGATCGCCTGAAAGAGCTTGGCGCCAGCATTGATCGGGTACTGCCCACCTATACGGTGATGCGCGATCCTGAGGGCAATCAGCTCTGCCTAATCGACAAGCGTGAAGCCATCGCCGCCTAGTCCTACTGACAGGCTCTGTCAGAACCACTGGTTAGCACTCACTCATAACGAGGAGACTGACCATGGCTTTGACCGCCTCTTGCCACTGCGGCGCTATAAAATTCGAAATTGCCTCTGCCCCAAGCGAGGCACACACCTGCAACTGCAGCTATTGCCAGCGGTCGGGAGCCGTTTGGACCGGCGTAAAGCCTGAGGATTTCAAGCTGCTCTCCAACAGCGCTGAAGGCACCTACAACCCGACAGGGCTGAACGTGCATCACTTCTGCGCGGCCTGCGGCATGCAGACTTGGGGCGACAGCCCCGATTGGAGCGCGATCTACAACGACGACGGTACGCTTAAGCCGGGCGCGACCGAGGGCGTCCCCGAAACCCGCTCAATGTATTTCAATCTCAATTTGATTGATGACTTCGACCGTACCAGCATTCCCATCACCGCCATGGATGGCCGCAACAACTGGTAGAAACGACAAAGGGGCCGAGCTCGGCTCGACCCCTTCACACTCAGCTTAAACCGGCTCAGTGGCCTTCAAAAGCCATCAGCGCGCTGACTTCAACGTTCTGTGCTGCCAGCTTCGCCGCGCCACCCAGATCGGGCAGATCAATGGCAAAGGCTGCATGGTCACACGTCGCGCCCGTGCTGCGCACGAGGCTAACTGCAGCAATAGCAGTGCCGCCCGTGGCGATCAGATCGTCAACGATCAGAACCTTGTGCCCAGCGTTCAGTACGTCAGCATGGATCTCGATCGTGTCGACGCCATACTCAAGCACATAGTTCTGGCCGATAGTTGCGCCAGGCAGCTTGCCGCGCTTACGGACCGGCACAAAGCCCACGCCCATCGCGATGGCAACGCCAGCGCCAAAAATGAAACCACGCGCTTCAATACCAGCGACATGGGTGAACCCCTGATCGCGATATTGAGCCGCGATCTGTTCAACGCTTTGACGGAACCCTTCCGGATGCTCGATCAGGGTGGTGATGTCCCGAAACAGAATCCCTTCCTTGGGATAATTCGGAATCGTACGGACGAGCGACTTCAGGTCGAGCGACATCTGCGGCCTTGAGGCTAGAATTTAAGAATTAGGTTTTGTTGCGGCCCAAAAGATGCCGCGCCAGAACGCCAGCGCTATAGGCGACATTCCGGGATGTGTTGATCGCGACTTCGCGCGTTTTTGGGTTCTGAGCCACTGCCTGAATCCCCGCGCGAACCGCTGGGTGACGGCTGACGGTGATAGCAGTAGTAACGACCGTAACGGCCAGACGTACAGCGGACATCTCAGTCCTTCTCTCAACACAGCGACTTCACGGGAATATCACCATACTTCCACCCGATGGCAAGAGCATGGCGCAAGCGTGAGCGGATTAGTTTACCCGAACCACCAAAAAGAAAGGGGCCCGACGGGCCCCTTAAACATTCAGCGAGCGTGCACTTAGTGCTCGATGCCCTTCCAGAGCTTGCGCTTGGTTGCATAAAGCAGACCGGCGAAGCCGATGAGGAAGATCAGAACCATGAAGCCGGTTTCCTTGCGGCTCACGAGGTGAGGCTCTGCAGCCCACATCATGAAGGCAGAAACGTCATGGGCGTACTGGTCCAGGGTTTCCGGAACGGTTTCACCGTTTGGACCTGGTTCATACGTCACCGAGCCGTCAGACAGCGGAGGTGCCATGCCGATAGCATGACCAGGGAACACGTCGTTGTACGACTTGCCATCTGGGAGCTCGAAGCCTTCTGGTGCTTCATCGCGGTAGCCGGTCAGCAGACCATAGATATAGTCAGCGCCGCCTTCCTGGTAGCCAGTGAAGTAGTTGAAGATCCAGGTCGGGAACTCGTCCTTGACGCCGCGAGCCTTTGCCAGCACCGAGAAGTCAGGTGGGAACGACCCGCCCATTGCTTCGGCTGCTTCAGCGTCGCTCGCGAACGGGCTCGGCCAACGATCCGCTGGAACAGCTGGGCGTACGCCACCTTCTGCGGTTGCATCAGCGACTTCGTACTCAGCAGCAAGTGCCTTGACCTGTTCTTCCGAGAAGGACGGGCCATTCTCTTCCGAAAGGTTACGGAACGAGAGAAGACGCGCACCGTGGCAGCTCGCACAAACTTCACGATAGATCTGGAAGCCACGCTGAAGCTGGTTCTGATCGTAGGTACCGAACAGACCGCCGAACGACCAGTTCTGACGTTCGATTGGAGCACTTTCGCCGGCGGCGAAGGCTGGAGTCGCAGCAAGGCCTGCTGCGACTGCCATTGCGATAGCAATGGTTTTGATTTTTGACATAGGTCTCGCCTCGTTCACGAGTGTACCTTGCCGAGAACACTCTCGGAGATGCTGGTCGGCAGCGGCTTTGGCGTTTCAATCCGCGAAAGCACCGGCAGAATCACAAGGAAGTAGATGAAGTAGTATGCAGTGCAGACTTTTGCCAATGTGGTGTAGACGCCTTCTGCCGGTTGCGCACCGAGGTAAGCCAGACCGATGAAGTTGATCACGAACAGAGCGTAGAACCACTTGAACATCGGACGGAACGAACCCGAACGAACCTTGGAAGTATCGAGCCACGGCAGAACCAACAGCAGGAGCATCGAACCGCCCATGGCGATAACACCGCCAAGCTTGGAGTCGATGAACAGGATGTTGAAGTCAACCGCACGAAGAATGGTGTAGAACGGAAGCAGGTACCACTCTGGAACAATGTGAGCCGGCGTTACCTGGCTATTCGCCATGATGTAGTTGTCGGCATGGCCCAGAATGTCCGGCGCAAAGAAGACGAACCAAGCGAAGGGGATGCAGAACAGCACCATCGCGAACAGGTCTTTCATCGTGTAGTACGGATGGAAAGGCACGGTATCGCGTTTATCCTTCACTTCGACGCCAATTGGGTTGTTATTACCCGGTACGTGAAGCGCCCAAATGTGCAAGCCCACCACCGCAGCGATGATGAACGGCAGCAGGTAGTGCAGCGAGAAGAAGCGGTTCAGGGTTGGGTTGCCAACGGCAAATCCACCCAAAACGAGCTGCTTAATGCTTTCACCAATGCCCGGAATTGCGGTGAACACGTTAGAAATAACGGTAGCACCCCAAAAGCTCATCTGACCCCACGGCAGGATATAGCCCATAAAGGCGGTAGCCATAGTGAGGATGAAGATCAGCACACCCAGAATCCAGATGATTTCACGTGGTGCCTTATACGAGCCATAATACAGCCCACGGAAGATATGAATGTAGAGTGCGACAAAAAACATCGACGCACCCACAGCATGGGTCGCCTGAATGATGCGGCCGCCGTTGACGTCACGACGAATGTGCTCAACCGAGTCGAAAGCCATCGAGACGTTCGGGGTGTAGTGCATGGCCAGGATAATCCCGGTCACGATCTGCACGCCAAGGCACATCACGAGAATAGCGCCGAAGGTCCACCAGTAGTTGAGGTTCTTCGGAGTGGGGAAATCCATCAAGTGCTCTTTAGCGAAGCGCACGACCGGCAGGCGGTCATCGAGCCACTTCTCGACTGAGGATCCCGGAGTATAATTCGAGTGTTCAGAAGCCATCGGGTAAGTCCCCCACTAACCGATCTTAACCAGCGTATCGCTGACAAATTCATAAGGCGGCACGACGAGGTTTGTCGGCGCGGGACCCTTGCGAATGCGGCCTGCGGTATCATAGTGCGAACCATGGCACGGGCAGAACCAGCCGTCGAACTCACCAGCTTCACCAACTGGTACGCAACCAAGATGCGTGCAGTTCGCAACCATAACCAGCCACTGTTCGTGACCTTCCTTGGTGCGCTGCTCATCTGTTTCCGGATCCTTCAGATCCGACAAAGGCACAGCCTTGGCTTCAGCAATTTCAGCAGCCGTACGGTGACGTACGAAAACAGGAAGACCGCGCCAGGTAATGGTTACCGACTGGCCTTCTTCGATTGCGCCTAGGTTGAATTCGATGCTGGCGAGAGCCAGTGTTGAAGCGTCCGGATTGAGCTGATTGATCAGCGGCCAGACCACGGCGGCTGCGCCAACAGCGCCAACAGCGCCCGTGGCGACGTACAAAAAGTCCCGCCGGTTCGTGGATGAATGTTCTACTTCTGTGGCCAAAGTCCGTATCCCCGTACGAATGCACCTTTGACGGAGCCGGCAGCGGCATTATCGATTATGCAAATAGGAGAATATGCAGAATCGACCGCCGTCCGCCCTCAAGCGGTCCGTCAGTTAGGGTCCTTTTTGCACTGTCACGGGCACTTGTCCAGAGTGCGACAACTGACAGCACCCTCCTGCGACACTATACCCGTGGATCATGCGTGCTCCACCCTTGCGAAAGATGAACACTTAGTCATGGCCTTGGATTTTGCACTCTATCAACCTGACATTGCAGCAAATACCGGGACCCTTTTGCGCTTGGGAGCGTGCCTGGGAGTACCAGTTCACGTTATTCATCCAGCCGGCTTTGCCATCACCCAGAAAAATCTCGCAAGATCTGGAATGGATTACCTCGATCACGCCAATCTTGTTGAGCACAACAGCTTTTCAGCCTTTGAAGACTGGCGGATTTCCCAAGGCAGGCGGCTGGTTTTGATGACAACCAAGTCCAGTTCATCACTTTATAAGGCGCAGTTTGTCGCTGGCGACATTTTGCTCCTTGGACGTGAAAGCGCTGGCGTGCCAGATGAGGTCGCAGAACGCGCCGACCTTCGTATCCGTATCCCCATGCGAGAAGGCCTGCGCTCTCTCAATATCGCTATCGCTGGCGCTATGGCTTTAGGAGAAGCCATCCGTCAGACTGGCAGTTACGCTGAAGACATTTGAAACTATCCGCACGGCATCCCCCCATGCTGCTAGGACCCTTTACAGTTTCCGCATAAAGGTACATGTCCCCCGCCATGACACTGCCAATCGATATCGACGACAAGAAAATCGCTGCGCAAGCTTGGTTCCGCACTCTGCGAGACAAGATCGTGGCGGAGCTGGAGGCTATTGAAGCTGAGGTCACCGGACCTCATGCCGATAGGGCGCCCGGCAAGTTTGAAATTTCCCCATGGGATCGCGCCGCTGGCGGCGGCGGCGAAATGGGCATGCTTCACGGCCGCGTCTTTGAAAAGGCAGGCGTGCACATCTCAACTGTGCACGGCACCTTCTCCGAAGACTTCGCCAAGCAGATGCCAGGCACCGAAGCGGGTGCGGGCTTCTGGAGCTCGGGCATTTCGCTCATCATCCACCCTTGGAACCCCCATGTTCCCGCCGTGCATATGAACACGCGCATGATCGTCACGGGCAAGCAGTGGTGGGGCGGCGGCGCCGACCTGACGCCAGTTCTCGACGTTAAGCGCACACAGGACGATACCGACACTATCGATTTCCACGCTGCCATGAAGGCCGCCTGCGAAAACCGTCCGGGCGTCGATTACGATCGCCTCAAGGCATGGTGCGACGAATATTTCTTCCTGCCACACCGCAATGAACATCGCGGTATCGGCGGCATTTTCTACGATCACCTCAATACTGGTGATTGGGATGCCGATTTCGAATTCACCCGCGCTGTCGGCGAAGCCTTCCTCGACATCTATCCCAAGCTCGTTCGCCGCCATTTTGAAAAGAACTGGTCCGAAGCTGAGCGCGACGAACAGCTGGTTCGCCGTGGGCGCTATGTCGAATTCAACCTGCTCTATGATCGCGGCACGACCTTTGGCCTGAAGACCGGTGGCAATATCAATTCCATCCTCTCCTCCATGCCGCCTGCGGTAAAGTGGCCCTGATCGGCTCCTGACCCAACTCACATTTGATCATGGCGCCCTCACTCACCTTCTGATTGACTGGCGCCATGACTGTTTCTGACCTTGAGATCAAAGCCTATCGCTCGGTTCGATCGATCCGCTTCCCCCTGCGCCGCCTCACCGTGCTGACCGGCGGAAATGGCGTGGGCAAAACCAATCTCTATCGCGCCCTCGAACTCCTGCAAGCTGCAGCCAGTGGCACCATTACCCACGCCATCGCACGCGAAGGTGGGCTTGGCTCGGTCCTCTGGGCGGGCGAGCGCGGGGTCAAAGATGTGCCGCGCCTCAGCTTGGAAGTCGGTCTTGAAGCCGACAATGGCTCCGACGTCATCCTGCCGCGCTACGCCGTTGAAGTCGGTTTCGGCGACAGCAAATACGAAGCCGTCTTCTCCGAAGAACCCCAGATCAAATCCGAGAGCCTGATCCTGCCCGGTCGCCGTCCCGTGACGCTGCTGGAGCGCAATCGCTCAGCCGTGTGGTATCGCGATGATAATGGCGCGCGCCGCCAGCTCGATGAGCCGCTCCTGCCGAGCGAAACCGCCCTCTCGTCATTGCGCGGCACCCTCCCCGAGGTCGATGCCGTTCGCCACATGCTCGCAAGCTGGCGATTCTATCATGGCTTCCGCACCGACCCAGATTCTCCTCTGCGCCGACCTTCGCTTGCCATCACCTCGCCCATGCTCGATTCTGACGGCAGCAATCTCGGCGCGGTCTTTGCCACCCTCAAACATATTCGCGGCGATACCGTCGATCTTGATGCAGCAATTGACCGAGCCTTTCCCGGTGCGCGCCTCGACATCCCGCCGCCAGACAAATACGCCAGTTTCACCATGACCTTCCCTGAGGTTCCCAATCGCCCCTTCGGCGCTGCGGAACTCTCCGATGGTACATTGCAGTTTCTCGCCCTGCTCGGCGCACTCCTCGGCTACCGCCCCGCCCCCTTCATCGCTCTCAACGAGCCTGAAGCCTCACTCCACCCCGATCTTCTGCCCGCTCTGGCGCAAGCCATCGCCCGCGCTTCTGAGCGAACCCAAGTCTGGGTCGTCACCCACTCCCAAGCGCTCGCTCAAGCTCTTGAAGACGCCACAGGCGTGGCCCCGCGCACCGTTATCCGTCGCAAGGGTTCAACCTGGCTCGAAGGCCTTTCCGACATGGGCTTCTTCCCCGATGACGAAGATTAGCGGAACCCATACCCCGCCCACTCGTTGGGCCCGGACACGCCCAAGGTCAAACCAAGGAGTTACGTGATGAAGCGATTTGATGCTGGAACACTCATCCCAGGCGCAACCTGGCACGCAGAGGCAGAATCAGAAGCCGAAGTCGTGCGTCGCGCTGTCGAAAATCTCAAATCTTTGCACGGCGAAACGGAAGTGCGCCCCGACATGGTCGAGCGCATCAAAGAGCGGATCGTCGACGTTGGTCCCCGCGCCTAAAGCGCGAGGAGTTCATCCTTTGAGAGCGTAAAACCGCTCTCGACCCAAGCCTTCTCAAGCTTTTTTAGCCGTTGACCCATTTCCGGGCCAGCGGCAAGGCCGTGATGCATCAGGTCTTTGCCCGATACGGGCAGCGGCTGCGCGGGCAGTCGCGCCAATTCTCGTGCCGCTTCCATAAGCCGATCACGTGGCCAGTCATCATTGCTCGCCGCAACAGCCAGCCCTTCAACTGCGTCTTCGCCAAACCGATAGGCGGCCCAGTTCGGCTGGTCCTGGGTCAGCAATTCTGCTGCCTCAGCAATACGCTGCGCCTTAGCCACCAATGCTCCGGAAAGCCGCCACTCGTCCTGACGCAGCGGCAGGCTATCCGCTCCCAGAAGCGCCAAGCGCGCTTCGGCGGAGCGACCGCCAAGGTCCTCATAGGTAACAAGGCTTGCAATCTGCTTTTCGGTCGCCCGGACAAGGCCGATGCCTTGCATGACCGCCAAAGTCCGCACCACTTTCGGCTGCGCCAGCATCCGCATCAGCTCCGAACCAACACGCTCGCGCGAGAGATGGTCCAAGTGCCCCGAGGCCGCGCGACAAGCAGCCAGCCCCTCAGCATCAAACTGCCCGCCACCATGCGTCGTCGAAAATCGGAAGAACCGATAGACCCGCAAACCGTCCTCAGCGATTCTCATCGCCGCATCACCAATAAAGCGCACGCGCTGATTGTGGAGATCGCCCAACCCGCCCAGCGGATCAAATACCGTCCCATCAGCCTCCACATAGAGCGCGTTCATCGTAAAATCGCGCCGCTGAGCGTCCTCCACCCAGTCTGTGCCAAATTCCACCTGCGCGTGCCGACCATCGGTCTCCACGTCCTTGCGCAAGGTCGTCACTTCCACGTTCGTGTCGTCGAGCCGTAGCGTCACTGTCCCGTGGTCTATGCCCGTCGGATAGGTCGCTATGCCCGCAGCTTTCGCGCGCTGCATCACGCTCACCGGCAACAACTCGGTAGCCATATCAATATCGGTATTGGGCCGAAGCGAGCCGAGCAGGCTGTCGCGCACAATCCCACCGACCGCGCGGGTTTTCCCCTCAGCGCCGTCGAGCACCGAAAAAATACTCTGCACAGCCGGGAGAGCGAGCCAATCCGCTTTAAGCTTGGTCGGCGTCATGCAGCATCCTCATCCATCACCAAATCTCGGAATTTCCGCGTGAGATTGGCCGTAATCCCCCAGATCATGTGACCATCATGGTCGATCTGCCAAGTGGTGTGTTCTTTCCCCTGCCGTGAGATTTTAAAGCGCCCATAGGTGGATCGCTCCAATATCCGCGACAGTGGCACTTCAAACACCGAATGCACCTCCCCCGGATTAGGGACAAACGGCCCACTCGGACTGACCAAAGCCACCACCGGGGTAATCAGATAATTCGTGCCCGTGTAATAGGTGGGCAGATAGCCGAGAATTTTTACATCCTCCGCCCGCATTCCCACCTCTTCATTGGCCTCGCGCACCGCCGCCGCCGCCACATCGGCATCGGTCTTGTCGACCTTGCCGCCGGGAAAAGCCACCTGCCCCGAATGCGCCCGCAAATCGGGCGACCGCTCCGTATAGAGCACCGTCAACCCTTCAGGCCGCTCGACCAAAGCAATCATCACTGCCGCCGCAACAGGCGGACGGTCATAGGGTGTCAACGGCGCCCAATCGGGCACCAGCTCTCCGGCGTGTACTGGCGGAACCTGCAACAGGCGGCTGCTCAGTCGAGAAAGGAATGCTTCGTCGCGAATAGTCATAGCGCCAGATTAGGGCAGCCGAACGCAAAGAGCAGCAGAAATCTGCCTACTGACCGGTGCGGAACGCACCGATGCGGCCCGACAGGGTCTTGGCAAGGCCCTTGTCATCCGACAGCAGCAGCACGCGGCTCACATCGACCGGGCCGGGAAACTCGATATTGCCCGGAGTGGTGATTTCCCAGCCAAGCGGGCAGTAATAGTCCTGATCGCCAACCAGCAGCACAAACTTGCCCTCGCCACGCGACAGCGCCAGCTTAGACACTTCCAAAGCCAAAAGCTTGCCCGCACCGCGCTTGCGGAATTTCGGGTGTGTTGCCAGCGGCCCAAGCATGTAGCCGTTCATGTCGCCAACGCTGATCGGGGTCATCCACACCGAACCGGACGGCACGCCATCGACTTCCGAAATCAGGCTCAGGCTCGGATCAATCGGGAAACGCTCACGCACCCGGAAAGCCGTCCGCGCAAAACGTCCCGGACCGAAGGCCAGAGCCTGAAGGTCATCGACGAATGCATCGTCAGCCGGGGTTGCAACACGCAGGGACAGGGTTTCGCCAGCAGGAGTCGTGATGGCAGCGGACGCAAGAGAAGCGGTCATGAGAAAATGGTCCAGTAATGTTCAGACGAGGACAGGGCCACCCGCTCGGGGCACCCGTTAAAAACGACCAACTAGGGTCGTCGGTTCATCTGAAAAACTTTCACCATCCTGGACGCCTCCACGTCTAGAATCCCGATTAGCACCGGTGTGCGATCACGTAAACAAAAATGCGAAGTCGCGAACAGTCTTGTGTTCGCATCGCCCCTTTGTGTTCCAAATGCACAACAGTGCGTTGCCATTGCCTCCCCTTATCTCCGCCCCTCATTCCCCCTAACTTTGCGGCCACAGCAACCTCCACATCCCCTGCCTCATTGAGGACGTGCGATGGCGAACGAAAGGACGAACAATGGGACAGTTGATAGATGGCAAGTGGTCAACCCAGTGGTACGACACTTCCAAGACCGGCGGAAAGTTCGTCCGCTCGCAATCCGGCTTCCGTAATTGGGTCACCGCTGATGGCGCTCCCGGCCCGTCCGGCGAAGGGGGCTTTAAAGCCGAAGCAGGCCGCTATCACCTCTACGTCTCCCTCGCCTGCCCTTGGGCCCACCGCACGCTGATCTTCCGCAAGCTCAAAAACCTTGAAGATTTGATCCCGGTCCACATCGTCTCGCCCAAAATGCCAGACGAAACCGGCTGGTCATTCAAAACCGACGAAGGCTCCTCCGGCGACACGCTGTTAGGCAAAGACTTCCTCTGGCAGGTCTACGCTGCCGCCAAGCCGGACTACACCGGCCGCGTCACCGTTCCAGTTTTGTGGGACACAAAAACCAATTCCATCGTCTCGAACGAAAGCAGCGAAATCATTCGCATGTTCAACTCGGCCTTTAACGAGCTGACCGGCAATGAGGACGACTATTATCCCGAAGCCCTGCGTGCTGACATCGATGCGGTCAACGCCCGCATTTATGACGAGGTCAACAACGGCGTCTACAAGGCTGGCTTTGCCACGACTCAGCCCGCTTACGAAGAAGCCGTAGCAAAACTCTTTGCAGCCCTCGATTGGCTAGAAGGCCTGCTCGGCGAAACCTCATACCTCACCGGCGACACCATCACCGAAGCCGATTGGCGTCTCTTCACCACGCTCGTACGCTTTGATGCGGTCTATGTCGGTCACTTCAAATGCAACATCCGTCGCATCGCCGACTACCCCAACCTCTCGCACTATTTAAAGGCGCTCTACGAGGTCCCCGGCATCAAGGAAACGGTCGACCTCGACCACATCAAAACGCACTATTATTGGAGCCACATCACCATCAACCCAACCCGCGTTGTGCCGGTCGGGCCTGATCTGGAATTTCTGCGTTAACCGTAAAATTCGGCGTGGGGCTTAATAGCCCCACACTTTCCGCTTTTCGACGCCGTCAAAATACTCGTCGATCCGCTGCGATGTCGCTGGCGACACCCCATTTGGCAGCTGCCGACGGTCAAACCAGCCGATCTCTGCGATCTCGCGATCCGGCTTACGCTCGAATTCGTGGCTGAATTTCTTGCAGACGAAGAAGGCGACATGGTCCCGGTTCGTCACCGGACTGGAATTATGGTAAAGACCAAATAACTCCATCGGGCCCTCGACTCGATAGCCCGTTTCCTCCAAGGCCTCGCGCACTCCGGCCTCTTCAAAAGTCTCGCCGGGGTCGACGCCACCGCCCGGAAATTGCCAGCCCGGCACGTAAGTATGCTTAATTAGCAAGACCTTATCGCCATCGACCAGCATAACGCGGGTACCGACAGTCATGCGGAGCATAAAGCCTTTTACGGTTAGAAAGATGCGCGCAATCATGCGCTGTCGGCCATTCATCATCGGCTTTGCTCCAATACTTGCCCCATCGCTAGCAGAGCTTTGAGCGTGACAAAATCGTGTGGAAGCACGATTGAACATTTTCTTGGCCGCTTCATTCTGGCACAACCCCTCTCGATGATCACACTCGCCCACATTTCAGACATCCATCTCTCGCCGCTTCCAGAAGTGGCACCGCGTGACCTTTTGGGCAAACGCCTGACGGGCTACCTGAACTGGAAGCTCAAGCGCCACGGTGAGATGAACACCGAAACCCTGCAGCGACTTGTTGCGCACATGCGCGAGCAAAACGCCGACTTTACGGCGGTCACTGGCGATATGACCAATCTGGCGCTGCCCTTCGAGGTCGAACGCGCTGGTCAGTGGCTGCGCGAGTTGGGGTCTTCGGAAACCACGGCCGTCTGCCCCGGCAATCACGACGCCTATGTCCCCGGCGCGCTTGAGCACGCGCAGCGCGAATGGGGCGATTATCTCAAGGGCGAGACCATCGAAGGCCAGGCCTTCCCCTTCGTGCGCCGTGTGGGCGACGTTGCCATCATCTCTTGCTCAAGCGCTGTCCCGACCGCGCCGTTCTTGGCCGTCGGCAAGTTTGACGATATGCAGGCCGCGCGCCTGTCGCGCCTTCTCAAAATTCTCGGCGATGCGGGTTACTTCCGCGTGGTGATGATCCACCACCCACCCGTCCAAGCGCTTCAGCACCCAAGCTTTGGCCTCAAGGGCCACCGCACCTTCCGCCGCGTCATCGCCGAAGAAGGCGCTGAAATGGTCCTTCACGGCCACACGCACCGCTCATCCATCCACCACATCCCCGGCAAGGGGCATGAGGTTCCGGTGATCGGCGTCGCCGCCGCCAGCGCCGCACAAGGCGGCACGCTCGACGATCCAGCCCGCTACAATCTTTTCCGCATCGAGAAAGCGGGCGAGACTTGGCAGTGCACCATGCGCGAATACGGCTTCCAGCGCATCGGCTCCGACATCGTCATGCGCATGCAAATGCGGATTTACTAAAGAGCACGCAGCTCTTCCCCTCCCCCGAATTCGGGGGAGGCCGGGTGGGGGCTTTATCCTCACCTCACCGACATTTCCCCACCACCCTCAGGCCCTAAGCAATGAGCGCTAACAACCTTGTGTAGCTCAGCCCGTTGCTCCCCTTCTCCGTGGCCCGTACAAGGCCGGTGATGATTTTTCGTGTTCTCGTCATAGTTCTGGTGGTCGTTGGCCTCGTGTTCCCCGTGAACGCCCAGCCGAGTGGTACAGCGACCTGTTTACGCTTGATGCTCGACGCCACGACCGCACACGACGTTTCGGTCGCGTGCACTCCCTTGCAAAAGTCCAGTGAGACATGTTGCTCCAGCAAGGCAATCGCGACCAGTTCTGCACTGCTCGCAGCGCCGAAGCTCGCCGCTGCTCTGCCGTTCGCCGCGAGAGAAATCTTCCTGGCAACCGGAATTGATCGCGGCATAGACCGCCCACCAAAAGCTTTCCTGAGTTAGCGCCCCCAGGCGCCTTCATCACCAAAATTTACGGACGCAATCCTTGTCCCCTACGGACGAGAATTTGCGCGCTGACACCGGAAAGAACTCCCATGTCGAATATCCACGCTCCTATTCCCGAGCGCATTCCCGCGCTCACGCCAATCTACGCGCGCCTTCACACCCTTGCTGAAACGCTGATGCGCGTCATCTGCGGGCTCATTCTCACGGTCCACGGCTACCCCAAGATCATGGACCCGTTCCGGGCCGTACCCATGGTCGAAGGGCTCGGCTTTTACCCCGGCGTCCTCTGGGCACCTCTGCTTGCCGCCACCGAGTTTTTCGGCGGCATCCTGCTTGCCATTGGTCTTTTCACGCGACCCGTTGCGATTGCGGCCAGCGTGATCTTGCTGGTCACTGTTTATGCCCACTGGATCCCGATGGGACAGGGCTACTCTGGCGCTGAAAAGTCCATCCTCTGGCTCGGCATGAGCATCTTCTTTGCAATTCGCGGATCGAACGCCCATTCGATTGACGCCAAGCTCGGGCGTCAATTCTAACGCTCACGACAATGATCCGGCGCAGCCCCTGTGCCGGATCGCATTGGCGAGATGTCGCCCATCACCGGCGACACTTAGCCGAACAGGCGATGGCAGCGCTCACCAGCTTGCCGATCTTGTATTGAGGCTACTGCAAAATGCTCAAACGCCGCCATCATCCTCGACAGCCTCTCCCACCGGCCATCACCCTTGAGCCGAAAGCACACCTCTTCCCCTCCCCCGAATTCGGGGGAGGCCGGGTGGGGGCCCTTTCGCGCGCCGTACGCCCCAAATGCTCAGCCCTTCCTCCCCCTCATCCCCCGCTCGGCCTCCCATGCAGCGCCGACTATACCCGGCTGTGGATGGCCCGCGCCGACACCGCGATAACCACCATGGCCCCGCACAGCAGCAGAAAAGCGGTCTTCAGGCTGGTGGCGTGGGCGATGAGACCGATGGCCGCGGGGCCGGCGATGATACCCACATAGCCAACTGTCAGAACCGAGGCGACCGCCAGATTGGCCGGCATACGCTTGGTCTTGCCAGTGAGGGTAAAGAGGATCGGCGCGATGTTGGAGATACCGGCGCCAACGAGAAGAAACCCGGCCAGTGCTGCGATAGCCGTGGGCAGAAATAGGCTGGCAAGAAAACCGAGCGTTGCAAGGCTCGCGCTGCCAATCAACATTTTCAGGTCGCCAAACGTCGTTCGCAGCCTGTCGCCCATCAGCCTTCCGATGGTCATGGTGATGGCAAAAGCAGTATAGGCAAATCCCGCCAAGCCCAGATCGGCATTGTGGGCCTCGATCATGAACAGGGCCCCCCAGTCCAGCACGCCACCTTCTGCTAGCATAGCCAAGAGGCTGAGGACGCCGATGGCGATAACCACACCCTGCGGAATGACAATGGCCGGCGACTTGGCCCCGCCGTCTTCGCTCCGCTCGAGCAGACCGGGACGCGCGAGGAGCAGCAGCCCCGCCATGACCACCGACACTGCGACTGAAGCGGCGAGCGGGGTCACCCCGAGCGCCAACAGCCCCGCCACTGCCCCCGAGCCGATAATGCCCCCGAGGCTGAACATGGCATGAAAGCCCGACATCAACGCCGTTCCTTCCGCCCGCTCGACCAAAACGGCCTGCAAATTCATGGCGACGGACGTGCACCCCATGACCATGCCGAAACCGACCAGCGTCAACGCCAGCAGCCACACAGTTCCGCCCGTCGCCAACAGCGGCAGGACGAAACACAATCCGGCAGCGGAAACCGAGATCACCTGCCGGCACCCGTAGCGCGACGTCAAATAGGCCGTCAGCGGCATGGCAAGAATGGAACCGACGCCCATGCACAAGAGCAACAGCCCCAGTGTTCCCTCGTCAACGCCGAGGCGCTGCTTGACGACGGGGACGAGCGGCGCCCACGCCCCAAGCACAATGCCCCCAAGAGCGAAAATAAGACGCGTGGCGCTACGCCCACTCGGGCGCCATAAGGAAACAGAGGTCATATTTGTTCTCAAAATGCACCTGTGCTAATGGCAGAATAAGAACAAACCCGCAAGAACGTGCACAATCAGGAAGGCGCACTATGCTGACGGAAGAACGCCTAGAACTGATCCGCGCCCAGCTGGCCCGTCACGGCAAGGTGCTGGCCAATGCGCTGGCGCCCCAGTTCGGCGTGTCGGAAGATACGGTCCGCCGCGATCTGCGGGAATTGGCACGGCAGGGGCATTGCCGCAGGGTCTATGGTGGCGCGCTCTTGCCCTCGCCCGACAGCGGCTCCCTGACGACCCGTGTGGCGTCGCACGAGGATGCAAAGGCCGCGCTGGCGCTGGCGACTGTTGATCTCCTCAAGGATGGCCAGACAATCTTCATTGATGCAGGCCCGACCAATCTGGCTATCGCCCGCGCGCTCCCACCAGAGCTCAAGCTGACAATTGTCACCAACACTCCGGCCGTGGCAGTCGCCCTCACTGGCCATGCCAATCATGCCATCGTTGTTCTCGGCGGACAGTTTGATCACGCCAAGGGCGCCTGCCTTGGTCCGCAGACGATCCGCGAAGCCTCCCAGATTTTCGCCGATATGGTCATACTAGGTGCCTGCGGCGTCGACAGCGCCATCGGCGTCACGGCCCTTGATGCAGCGGAGGCTGAGGTAAAACGAACGCTGGTGGCGCAGAGCAGCCTGCTTGTCATCGCAGCAACATCGGACAAGCTGGGCACAATCGCGCCGTTCAAAGTGGCCGACGCCTCCCGCATCGATCACTTGGTTGTCGAAGCCGACGTCGGCGATCTGTCTGACTTCGCAGCACTCGACATCAAAGTCCTGCGGACGACCGCCTCCACCAAATGACACTGGCATTCTACTGAACGCTATCGCGTCGACAGCCTTCCATCAACGACGTGCAAACACCCCGGCAACACAAATGGCCGGGCAGTCGTCCTGCCACGCCTTGAGTGACTGCCACACACTGATAGATCATCTGAGCAGATACGGATTTTTCCGTATTCAAGTATTGATGAACCGCACAAGAGATTGGTAAGAAAGGCTTTTATTTTATAGATTTTTAGTGAGGTCTTTATGGCGACCGAGCTCGGCAGCGCAAAGATTACACCGGTAATGCTGGCCTTCATGCGCGTCGTACACCCGTTCATCTGCGCAAGCCTGCCTCGAAGCAGGATGAACACACCTCACTTACACTGGCAGCACCTACGGCCAGCAAGCTCCTCCGATAATCCCCGTGTGCGGAGGTCATAATGCGCCTGTTGCGTCGAAATCTGCTCGCCGCCGCAATTTGCGGCGTGTCCATCCTATCAATGAACACTGCGCAAGTGTCAGCGCAAACCCTGTGGGGGCTCGACATGATCGGGCGCCACTATGCCTTTGATCGTGGCTACACGGGAAAAGGGACGATCATCGGCGTCTATGACGAAGCAGCACGTGCGACACATGACCAATACCATGACCGTTTTCTGGGCGGCTATCAGGCCGGCGGCACTTTGCCTTTTGGGCCAGCAGCAACCCACGGGACACACGTCAGCGGTACAATAGCCGGGAAAAACACAGGGGTCGCTCCAGGGGCGCAGATCTACAGCATTCAGGCTGTGGGCGGATATACCGATGCGGAGGGCGCTGACGCATACTCGTGGGCCTATCGACAGGGCATCCGGCTGATCAACAACTCTTGGTCACTGCGCTACAATGGCAGTACCTACAAGATCACCGACTTCGATCGCGCGATGATCGAAACGGTCAGACCGACGGTGGTATCAGCCCTTCGCGAAGGCGCTAGGCTGGGTGTGTTACAAGTCTTCGCCACAGACAATTACGCGCAAAGTCAGCCCAGTGTGCTGGCGGGCCTCCCATATTTTTATCCTGAACTTCAAAATCACTGGCTTGCTGTAACAGCGGTCGGGCCCACTAAAACACTCGCCAGCTACGCAAATGAATGCGGCGTGGCAGCCATGTGGTGTATTACCGCCCCAGGTGGAGAAGGAGTTGGAGCGGATGGCATCTATTCCGCGCACGAAGCTGCTGATGACGCCTACACAGCAATATCTGGCACGTCGATGGCCACACCTCATGTAACCGGCGCAATCGCTGTCGCTGCTGAAATTTTCCCTCAAGCCACGAACGCTGAGCTCGCGAGCCTAATCCTGCGGACGGCAACCGACCTTGGCGTAACCGGCGTGGATTCTGTGTATGGCTGGGGCCTGCTCAATTTGCGCAACGTGGTCGACGCCATCGACCCAACAACTGCGCATGTCTATTCTGGCGCCGCGCAATCGCGCGTTAAGGCTATGGCTGATGTGTCCAACGCCATGCGTGCTCGCGCTGCTGCCGGCCTGACCTACGCAAGCCCTGTCCTGCCGAATGCCTACTCACCAGAGCCTAAGAGCGCTGCGAGTTTGGCAATTGACGATGCCATCGTAACGCCTCCCCCCACTCAACTCTGGTTCAACCCAATCTATAGCTCGGAGTATGCCCCAGGGCACACCAATCAGGTCCTCGGCGGGCTTGTCGGCGTCGATCTCTTCGCAACTGATACCCTCACCCTTGGCATTGGTGCAGGCTACACAAGCGCCAGCACCTATCAGACGGGCTTAGACAATTCGGCCCAGTCGCAAAATCTACACCTAGGGATCTATAGCCACTGGTCTGAGAATGATTGGTTCGCGACCAGCACCGCTCAAATCGCTGGCTTTTCTCAGTCGGTCAGCCGCGGCGCCATCGCGGGCACCAGCGGGACAAGCGCAACTGCACAAGCCAACCTCAATATCGCCGGCTATGGACTAGAAGCCAGCACACAAATCGGTCGTCGGTTTGACATAGCCAATGTGGGTTCAGTGTCTCCCTATGGCTCCTTGCTGGTTCGCCACCACGCAATGGCCGACGCACTGGAAACAGGCGCGGGTGTCTTTAATCTCGATCTCGCGGCCATAAGCCATCAACAAGCTGAGTTGGGTATTGGTGCCCGACTAGAAAGCTTACCCATACTGTTTGACGAGCGCGCGCTCACCACCTCTCTCGATCTGGGGTACACCCATATTGTCGGCGATGCGCAAATGGCCTCAGGGGCCAGCCTACTGGGCCGGGCTATTTCAGACACTGCCGATGCCGATCAGAACCGTTCCCGTTTGAACGCAACCCTTAGCCTCAACGGATCGACTACTTCTGGCGCGTCATGGTCTGCGAGCTACGGCCTACAGCTTCAAGGAGAAGCAATCTCCCACGCAGCGAACGCTGGAATACGTGTCGCTTTCTAAGTGTAAGGAAGCGTCACTCGACATTTTTTACTAGGAAGGACTGGTTTTAGGCGGTCGTCCTCCAATCGCGAACGTCCGAAACCAACCATACCCTCTTACACCGGCGCACTCCCCACCAACCATCAGCCTCGGCCCAGAGCCGAGGGCACTGCACTTCCGGCCCCACACACAGTTCTTCCCCTCCCCCGTATGCGGGGGAGGCCGGGTGGGGGCCCTGCTCCAAACCCGCTCCGCTCCCTCTCAGCTCCCCAACGCCCTCCACCCCGTCATCCCCGGGCCAGCCCCGCGGATCCAGAGTTCTACCGCCGCAACCAAGACGACGAAACTGGGCCGGCTAGTGGACTGCCAGCAATTGGCTAGGGCGTGACGACTATCGACACAGATCACTCGGTCGTTGCGTGTCACAATAGCAACGACTAATGTCGTGTTATGTGCCCGGAACCCCACCGACTGACCTGTTGAGCCCCGCGTAGCGGGGTCCTTGTCTATACCCCGCAGGTCCGACTGCTCGGACCCTTAGCTCACTGTGTCGCGATGCCAGCGATGGCGCCGCAATGACCATGTTTGTTAACTGGGGTTAACAATGAACATTCCGAATATCTGGGGTGATCCCCAGTTCAAAAGCCTCTCTATGGCTTCTGGGTGCTATACCGTGTCCTCTTGGATGCTCACGGCGGCCATTCCCATCCTCGTTGCCATGAAGTTTGGCGCAGGCCCTGAAATGATCGGGAGTATCGCGCTGCGCTTGCTCCCAAGAATTGTGCTGGGCCCGCTATTGGCGGGTTTGATACGCCGTGTTGGCGCAAGGTCATCGGCCATTTTCGGTATCGGCGTCATGGTCGTTTCCGGTGGCACACTGCCGTTTTCTGAAGATCTTTTCGTATTTCAGGTTCTAGTGTTTTTCATCGGAGTAGCGGACGGGATTGTATCCCCTGCTCAGCTGACGCTGCTTGGAGCAGTCGTCCCCTCCGGCAAAAACATGGAAGCCAATACCGTATTTCAGGCCATAGATCGCGGAGCAAAAATCTTCGGCCCACCAATCGCCGGGGGCCTCATTCCAGCGGCAGGTGTGCATGGAACATTTTTCATCATCGCGACGGGGCAGTTGGTCGCGTTGCTTCTCCTAACTTTTTCCTTAGGGCGCATTTCGGGTGACGGCAAAGTACTACGCCAAGAGGAGGCGAATACCTTCGGCGCAGATCTGCTCGCGATGCTCAACGACAGAATGCTTTGGGCTTTGGTTATTCCCGCATTGGGTTACATGATTGCCGTGGGAGCCCTGACGCCATTCTTGTTCTGGCTCAACAAAGATCAGTTCCGCCTCGCTCCCGAACAGTGGACGCTATTATTGGCGGCGCAAGGAGTGGGAGCACTGCTGGGAGCCGTGTTGGCAAGTTTTCTGAGCAAGCGCTTACTTAGCCTTCAGGCTCTGCTGCTCGCGTATCTTCTGGCGAGCCTGTTTGAGGCGCTAAGCACGATGGCGCTAGCATTTATACCTGATCAGAAGTGGGCTATAGCGGTCCTAATCGCTGGCGGAATTCCAGAAATGGTTGCCTTCGCCGCTTACTTTTCGCTCGTGCAGATGCGCATCTCAGTAAGATCTCAGGCTGTGTTCTATGCGGCAACGCTACCGCTGCTTGATGGCTTCGCCGTGCTCGGATTACTGTCGGGTTTCATCTACACGACAGGCGTGCTTGACCTTCACGCATACTGGTTCGGCGCCTGCGCCTTAGGGATCGTCCCTGTCCTTCCATTCTTGCTCATGCGTAAACAGCTGGTGCAGGCAGTAAGGGTGCCCGATACGCCGGGTAACTAATCCGGCAAGGTTCCATTTTATGGATTACCGCAGGCCGACATCTCCAACGGCAGGGCCCATGGACGGCAGCTGTTGGATATTTTGGTCCAAAGTTTTAGTGACCGAAGCGGGGTGGTTTGCAGAATGTCCGGTTCTGGATCGGATTGGGTAAAAGCTGACGTCACACTAGGCGTATTAGCTCTCGCCACCGATTGAACCCGGCTCGTGGCAAGAAATAAGCCTCGTAATAACCACGGCAAGGAGGCGGCCATTGCGAAGCCAGCGAGCAACAAGGCGAGAGCAGCAATGGGCCGTTGTGTCTTGGAGGATGTGGAAGTACGTACTGCTCACAGGCATTAACGTAAATTTTATTGTCAGCAATGGAACACCGGCATGAAGAATCTCAGCGCGCGAAACCCTCTCGGCATCATCGCGTTATTTATCTCGTTGATTTACGGGATTTCGGCTCTCCTTCTCGGTGCATCCGTAGATAAACTTACTCCTGACAATCAAGAGCGCTTGGTGTGGTTTATCATCGGATTTCCCGTCGCAATCCTGTTTGCGTTTCTGTACTTAGTAACGTGGCATCACCGGAAACTATATAGTCCCTCAGATTTCCGGACCGACGAAAGTTTCCTGACGTCAGGTGATCCAGTTGCAATCGGCAAGAAGTACATTGCAGAAGGCCAAACTGCGGAAGACAACTCAGACCCCCTTCTTGGTAAAGAGGGAGATCAGACTGAAAAAGATGTTGCGGAGGGCGTTCTTACAAAATCGGATGAGGTAAACCGGGCAGAAGCCCCCGGCAGCGTGAAGCCGTCACAGCCGCTGTCCATGCCGAGGAAAAATGAATCCAGTCCGTCGGATTTCGCTGCGTATGCCTATATGATCGAAGGTCTTGTGATGCAGGAATTGCAGAACGAGTTTCAGAGCCCAATTCGCAGAGACGCAGCGTTCCCAATGGCAGGCGGCCGCATGGCTCGCGTTGACGGAATAATTGAGGGACCTTCAGGCCCTTTCATTGCAGAGATCAAATTAATTCGTCCGCAGGGCGAATTCATGCGGCGGCTTCGAGACGGGCAAGATCAGTTGCGCTCTTACATTTCCGCCGCGCGCGAGATCATACACCCTAAGACATCTGGCATCCTGGTCCTGGTGTTAGATGGTCGGTTCGCACCGGAACAAATCGATCGCATCATGAACGCAGCCAGAAAGTCTGAGGCAGACGATATTTTGATTCGAGTTCTTAAGTCCGACGATCTTGTGAACAAGTATGGGCTTTCGTCTCCTCATCTTGAACGCCGCTGAAGTCCTCCAAATGGTCGACGCAAGCCCTACCTGACCACAGCCATCAGCGCTTCCGTACTATTCGCAATCATGAGCTTAGAACCATACTGGGGCCATTCTCGCTTGCGCGGAACTCCACCCGTTAATCGGCGCCTTCTGCTCGGTGGATTCCGGCCGCTTTCGAGCTTTGCGTGGTGACCGCCGAAGGACGGAAATGGGGGCGAAACCAGCCCCCCTTACACCGGCGCATTCCCCACCGGCCGTCACCCTCGGCCCTGAGCCGAGGGCACTGTACCTCCGGCCCCACACACATTTCTTCCCCTCCCCCGTATTCGGGCGAGGCCGGGTGGGGGCTTTCCTCCAAACCCGCTCCTACTCACTCCTGAGCACGTTCAGGTATAGTCTGCTTGGGTCATACCCAAGGGGGCCGAGCCACGCGAGCGCACACCTGCGATGACAGAAGTCACCCGTCACCGGTGATCCTCACCACCGCCCAAGCGTGCCAAGAAATCCCCGCCGCCAAAACCACGCCCATCATGGGAGCCCCCTGCCCCTCACTCCGCGCCGAGCGCCTCCCACCAAAAAAGGCCGCCCCCTTGGCGGCGCGATCTTTTCCGCCTTTGCGCCCCTTTCTCGCGCCCCAAACCGCCACCTCCGCGCCCATGCTCGTGCCCATAAAGGCCAGCAGAATGCCCATGATGTGCCAATTGGCGCCCCTAAATCGGCAACACGCGCGAACTCTTCACTGCCCCCAGCGAAAAACTGCTCTCGATCGAGGCGACGCCGTCGAGCTGCGTCAGCCGTTTGCGCAGGAAAGTCTCATAGGCTTCCAGATCGGCGCAAACCACGCGCATGAGAAAGTCGAACTTGCCCGTCATTAGATAGCAGTCCATCACCTCCGGCCACCGACTGATGGCCGCGCCAAAGTCGTCGAGATTTTGCGCCCGCTGCTGTTCGAGTTTAATCGAGATGAACACCGAAACGGGCAGCCCCACCGCCTTGGGATCAATGCTCGCCCCATAGCCGGAGATAATCCCGGCCTCCTCCAGCTGCCGCACCCGCCGCAGACAGGGCGAGGGCGAAATGCCCACCCGCTCGGACAATGCCTGCACTGTAATGCGCCCATCCTCCTGCAACGCACGCAAGATTTTGTTGTCGATTGGATCGATCTCTCGTTTGGCGAATTCTGCCAAGATTATCTCCAGAACTTGCGATTTCCTGCGCTAACAATCGCCTTAGAGGGCGAGATAGGCGGAAACCGTCCATGAACAGAGCATAATGTCAGACATTATGGGAGGACAAGCCAATGACACTAGGTTCGGATCGCATTGCGGCCATTGAAGCACTGAACAAGAAATCTCTCTGGCTTGCCAGTTGGATGGTGCATCACGCCAATCACATCCGGCCCAATGTCGACGGCGTTAAAGTGGGCGGGCATCAGGCCAGCTCGGCTTCCATGGCCATGCTGCTCTCGACCCTCTATTTCGGCGTATTGAAGCCTGAAGATCGTGTCGCCGTAAAACCGCACGCGGCGCCGATCTTTCACGCCATCCAATATTTGATGGGCCGACAGGAAAAGCAAAAGCTCATTGATTTCAGAGCCTTCGGAGGCGCACAGTCCTACCCGTCCCGCACCAAAGACACCGCAGACGTTGATGTTTCCACCGGCTCCGTGGGCCTTGGCGTTGCCTTCACCGCCTTTGCCTCGCTGATCCAAGATTATGTCCGCGCCAAATCTTGGGCCAAGACCGACCGCCCCGAAGGGCGGATGATCGCACTCGCCGGGGATGCCGAACTCGACGAAGGCAATATCTACGAATGCCTGCTCGAAGGCTGGAAGCACGGGCTGCGCAATTGCTGGTGGATCATCGATTACAACCGCCAAAGCCTTGATGGTGTTGTCCGCGAAGGGCTTTACGACCGCATCGAAGCTATCTTCCAGGCCTTCGGCTGGACGGTCGTCACCTTGAAATATGGTGCCCTTCAACGCGCCGCCTTTGCCGAACCCGGCGGCGATAAGCTCAAGTCCTGGATCGATAATTGCCCCAATGATCTCTATTCGGCGCTGATGTTCCGGGGCGGCGCGGCTTGGCGCGAGCGCCTCACCGATGCCATCGGCGATCAGGGCGAAGTCTCCGCCCTCCTCGCTCGCCGTTCTGATGCTGAGCTTGCCGAACTCATGGCCAATCTCGGCGGCCACTGCGCCGAGAGCTTGCTGGAGCAGTTCAACGCCGCAGGCTCGGATACACCCACCGTCTTCATCGCCTATACGGTGAAGGGCTGGGGCACTCCGCTCGCGGGGCATAAGGACAATCACGCAGGGCAGATGACGTCGGCCCAGATTGAGCAGCTCCGCGCTGCGCACAAAATCCGCGACGGGCATGAGTGGGACCGCTTTGAAGGTCTTGAAAATCCTGAAGAACTTCAGTCCTTCTTGGACGCAGTCCCCTTCAACACCAAGGCCTCACGCCGTCTCTCCTCGGCCG
This sequence comes from Devosia sp. WQ 349K1, assembly GCF_016595685.1. NCBI lineage: Bacteria > Pseudomonadati > Pseudomonadota > Alphaproteobacteria > Hyphomicrobiales > Devosiaceae > Devosia > Devosia sp. WQ 349K1. The sequence goes on from NZ_JAENGO010000002.1 coordinate 90,284, forward strand.
CTGTCCCCACCATTGGCCCCCAGTTCCTCGGCACAGGCGCGACCTCCACTCAAGCCGCATTTGCCAAAATTCTCGACGCCTATGCGAAATCTGACAGCGCCTTGTCCGAACGCATTATCACCACCTCGCCTGACGTCACCGTCTCAACTGGCCTTGGCGCTTGGGTCAACCGGCGCAATCTCTTTGCCCCCAAAGAGAAGGTCGACCTCTTCCAAAAAGAGGCCATCCCCTCGACGCAGAAATGGCGCTTCACCCCCTCAGGCCAGCACATGGAACTCGGCATTGCCGAGATGAACCTCTTCCTCATGCTCGGCGCGGCAGGGCTCTCGCATTCGCTCTTTGGCGAACGCCTGCTCCCCGTCGGGACACTCTACGATCCGTTCATTTCGCGCGGCCTCGATGCGCTCAATTATGCCTGCTACCAGGACGCTCGCTTCCTGCTGGTCGCGACGCCTTCCGGCGTTTCCTTGGCGGGTGAAGGCGGCGCCCACCAGTCCATCGCCTCGCCACTGATCGGCATGGCGCAGGATGGTCTCGCCAGCTTTGAGCCAGCCTTTGCCGACGAGCTGGCGATCATCACCGATTGGGCTTTTGACTACATGCAACGCACGGGCGATGCTCGCCCTGACCTCGCAGATTGGCCGCGCGACGTCACCGGCGGCTCGGTCTATCTGCGCCTCTCGACCCGCACGCTCGAGCAGCCACCCCGCCCCGTTACACCAGCCCTCAGCGAAGGCATTATCCGCGGTGCCTATTGGCTCAATCCACCAACGCCGCAATGCGAGGTTGTGCTGGCCTATCAAGGCGTGCTGGCCAGCGAAGCCATTGAAGCGGCGGCACGATTGGGCGGCGACCGACGCAATGTTGCCGTGCTCGCCATCACCTCCGCCGACCGCCTCAACGCGGGCTGGCAGGGCTCAGTGCGCGCCCGCATGCATGGCGACCACACGCCGAGCCATATCGAGCAGCTGCTGGCCCAAGTGCCCAATAAAATCGGCATCGTCACCGCGATTGACGCCCATCCAGCAACGCTCTCGTGGATCGGCAGCGTCTGTGGCCACCGCACCATAGCGCTCGGCGTCGAGCACTTTGGTCAAACCGGCACGGTTCAGGACCTTTACCGCCACTTCGGCATTTCATCCGACGATATTGTTCGTGCAGCAAAGCAGTTCGCCTCATTTTGAGGCGAACTGGCCAGGCAATAAACACGGCCCCTCTATTGCAATCGTTTCCTAGAAATACGCTTGTCAGCGTCGATTTCATTTGTCAGACATATGTCAATTGGTTCGTTTGGAAGGGACAGACGAACCAAGCACGAGCGCAAAGATGCGCCGGACTTCAGGGAACGACATCAAGCTTCGAGAAGGAGGGAGCTCATGCACATTCTACCGAAATTGGTAGGCGCACTGGCCGTCGCAACAGCGTTGACCATGCCGGCCTTGGCCCAAACCACCATTGTGGCACCGGGCCAATCGACCACCGGCACCTACATGGACTACATGAAGACGGTCTATGACCGCGCCACCTTCGCTGAACTCCTGCAAATTCCGATCGCTACTTTCGATAAGGAATTTGAGCTTGTTCCGATGGCAGCGGAAAGCTGGAGCCAATCGGAGGATGGCCTCACCTGGACCTTCAAGCTGCGCCCCGGCCTCGTTTGGTCCGATGGTGAACCTCTGACCTCGGAAGACTTTGTTTTCTCGCTCCAGCGTGCAGCCAATTCGGGCTATGACTTTGCTTGGTATTGGGATTTTGCTGGCGGGATCAAGGGCTGGAAGGAAGTCACCGAAGGCGCTGACGCTTCCGAACTGGCCGTCAAAGCTGTCGATGATCTGACCATCGAGATCACCACCGTCGCACCAAAACCCTATTTCCCATCCGTCACCAGCCTCTGGTATCCGGTGCCAAAGCACCAGCAGGATAAGTTCGGCGACGATTGGGCCCTCAATGTCGAAAACGTTGTGTCCTCCGGTCCGTTCTCGGTCGAGAGCTGGGAGAAGTCGAACAATTCTGTCGTCTTCGTAAAATCCCCGACCTACACCGGTCCATGGCAGGCACAGGTCGATCGCCTCGAAGTGGATCCGACCATTGGCGCGCCAGAAGTTGGCCTGCCGGCCTTCCTCGCGGGCGATGCGGATTACACCTTCCTCAACACCGGACAGGTCCCCGTCGCCACCGCGACCAATCCTGACGGCATCCGCAAGAACGCCGTGTTCGCAACGTCCTACATTTCCTATGATTTGGACGCCGAACCCTTCAACAATGTCGACGTCCGCCGCGCCTTCTACCACGCAGTTGACCGTGCTGAGCTGACGTCCACCGTTCTCAAGGACATCGCCATCCCAGCCGGGTCAATCCTGCCCCCGGGCTATCCTGGCTACAATCCAGACGTCGTCGCACAGGCAACTTTCGACCCCGAAAAGGCCAAAAAGCATCTCGCCGATGCAGGCTTCCCGAACGGAGAAGGCTTCCCCAATGTCGACATCTGGATTCGTGAAGAGGGCGGCTATAACGGCGCTATTGTTCCGGCTATGGCGCAGTACCTTCAGGCTGAATTGAAGGAACACCTCAACATCACCGTCTCAATCCGTCAGCTCCCCGGCGCTGAATGGATGGACGGCCTGCGTGGCAAGAAGAACAACATCTTCATCGCCCCGTATGAATATGACTATCTCGATCCGTCAAACTTCTACGGCATCTTCTACAATGGTGGCCGTCATGGCTACTTCGTGCCGGAATATGACGCGCTCGTCGCCAAGGCTGACGCCGAAAGCGACTGGGATACCCGCTACGATCTCTACGCTCAGGCCGAACAGGTCATGATCGATCAGGGCCTGATCGTGCCGCTGGTGCACCCGATTACCACTGCTGTGATCTCTGGCGATTTGGGCGGCGAAGCCTCGCAGCCAAACTCTCTTGGCTTCACCCCGCTTGACCGCCTTGGCCACTACTTCTTCACGCACCTGACGAAGTAATCCAGCAGCATCCTAGCGTCCCTTGGTTCCTCGTGCCGAGGGACGCTAGCCCAGTTAGGTCAGCCCATGCCCCTCATCGAAATCGAAGACCTGCGCGTCAGTTTCCGTCAATACGGCGGCAAAATTGATGCTGTTCGTGGCGTCAATTTCACGCTCGACGAAGGCGAAAGCCTCGGTATCGTGGGCGAGAGTGGATCAGGGAAATCCGTGAGCTGCAGCGCTCTCATGCGCTTACTACCCGCCACCGCAGAGGTGAGTGCCACAAAACTCATACTCGGCGGCATCGACGTCACCAAAGCCAATAAGGAAGATCTGGCGCGCCTTCGCGGTCACTTTGCCTCCATGATCTTCCAAGATCCGATGACGGCGTTTGACCCCGTTTTCACCATCGGCCACCAGATCGCCGAAACCATTCAGGCCCACCGAAACCTGCCCAAGAAGCAGGCTCTGGCGGAAGCCGAAGACCTCCTGCGCCGCGTCGAAATCAAAAACGCAGCGGATGTCGTCAATTATTACCCCCACCAGCTTTCGGGCGGCATGTTGCAGCGCGCTATGATCGCCATGGCACTCTCTTGCCGACCCAAAGTTCTGATCGCGGACGAGCCCACCACCGCGCTCGACGTCACCATTCAGGCCCAGATCCTCGAACTCATAAAGAAAGTTCAGGCCGAGTTTGGCATGGCCCTGATCATGATCACCCACGATCTGGGCGTCATCGCCGAAACCGTCGATCGTGTGCTGGTCATGTATCGCGGCGAAGTGGTCGAACAAGGCTCCGTGCAGCAGATTTTTGATGCGCCGGAACAAGCGTATACCAAGCAACTCTTAGCCTCGCTTCATTCCAGTTTCGAGCCGTCGCGCGGCAGCGATGATGAGACCCCGGCACTTGAACTAAAGGGCGTTCAGAAAACCTATCGCATCCGCCGCCGCAGCGGGTTTCGCACTGAATATTCCGATTTCAACGCCGTCCAAAAAGTGGACCTCGTCCTGCCGAAAAACCGCATCGTTGCCGTAGTGGGCGAAAGCGGTTCAGGCAAAACCACCACCGGCATGATGGCGCTACGCCTCCTCGATTCCACCGCTGGGCAAATCCTCTTGCACGGCACCGACATCTCTTCGCTCCCCCCCGCCGACCTCAAGGCGTGGCGCAAGAAAATGCAGGTTGTCTTCCAAGACAGCTACTCAGCGCTCGACCCGATGATGACGCTGACGCAGATCATTGCCGAGCCTCTCCATATTCATCAGCTGGGCACCCCAAAAGAACAGGCTGAGAAAGCCATTGCTTGGCTTGAGCGCGTCGGCCTCGACCGGAGCTTTGCCACCCGCTACCCCCATGAGCTTTCCGGCGGCCAACGCCAGCGCGTCGCCATTGCCCGCGCCCTCATCTTGGAGCCGGACGTCCTCGTTGCCGACGAGCCGACATCAGCGCTCGACGTCACCGTCAAAGCCCAGATCATTGGGCTTCTCAAACAGCTGCAAGCGGAGATGGGCCTATCCATCCTCTTCATCAGCCACGACCTCTCGACAGTGAAGTCCCTCACCGACAGCGTGGTCGTTATGTATAAGGGGCGCGTTATCGAAGAGGCACCAACTGAGCGCATTTTTGCCGATGCCCAACATCCCTATACGCAGGCCCTGCTTGACGCCGTCCCGGCCACTAATCCGCGTGACAAACGCAGCCGCACATTCCTAACAGCGGAAGAGATCGCCGCTCGCACCCCACGCTTTACCGTCATTCAAACCGGCGCCGCGCCGAACAAAACCCCGCAACTCGTCACCATCGCGCCCGGCCACCGGGTCGAAGCGATTGTGACGACGTAAAGGAGGAGCGACCATGCTGAGCTATATCCTGCGCCGCCTCGTCTCAGTTGCGTTCACCTTCATCGTGGTGTCGCTGATCATCTTCTTCATGATGCACGCTGTCCCCGGCGGCCCGTTCGACGCCAACGACATGCCGGTCTCCGCCGCCGTCCGCGAAAAGCTTATGGCCCAGCTTGGGCTCGATCAGCCGCTCTACGTGCAATACTTCAAATACATGTGGGGCGTGCTCCATCTCGATTTCGGCGTGCCCTATCAAAGCCCCGGTGAGAGCGTGCTGCAATTGCTCTCCCGCGCTTGGGTCCCCAGCCTTGTCTTGGGGGGCCTCGGCGTTGTGGTCGGCGCGCCCTTGGGCATTCTTTTGGGCATGGCGGCAGCGCTCAATCGCAACACCTGGATCGACTATGTGGCCTCTGCTGTCGCGACCATCGGCCTGACCATTCCGGTGTTCGTCACCTCAATGCTGCTGATTTTGGTGTTTGCAGTATGGCTCAAATGGTTTCCGGCGAGCGGTTGGCCCCATCCCAATCGCTGGGTTCTCCCTGTCATTGCCTATGCCGCAATTCCGCTCGCCACATACGCGCGCTACACCCGCTCTGCCATGCTCGACACCCTGAGTAAGCCCTTCGTCAACGTGTTGCGCGCCAAGGGCCTTTCCGAGCGAAAAATCATCTTCCAGCACGTGCTGCGCAATTCGGCCATTCCACTGGTGACCGTCTTCCTCCCTATGTTCATTGGCACAGCAACAGGCTCGATCTTTGTCGAAGCCATGTTCCGCGTGCCCGGCCTTGGGTCATACTTCGTCTCCTCGATCCAGAACCGCGATTATCCGCTCGAGATGGCGCTCATGCTCATGATCACCTTCATGTACTGCATCGCCTATCTGCTCTCGGACATCGTCTATGCGCTGATCAATCCGCGTATCCGCGTAGGAGGCAGCCAATGACCGACATCCTAACCCCACCGCCAGCGAGCAACCGCAGCCCCCTCTGGTTCGCTTGGATGCGCTTTAGCTCAAACAAAGCCGCCCTCGTCGGTGGCATCGTCATGGTAGTGCTGATCTGGATGGCGATCTTCGCCCCGATCATGACCCCCGTCGAACCCGAAGCGCAGCTCTTTCTCACCCAAGCCCTCGCCTTCCCTTCCCCCGAGCATTGGATGGGAATTGATAATCTCGGGCGCGATTTTTACACCCGCATCGTCTATGGCGCGCGCGTCTCGCTCTCCATCGGCTTTATTGCGGCTGGGTTTTCCGTCCTTATAGGAATTCCCCTTGGCGCTTTGGCAGGCTATTTCGGCGGCAAAGTCGATTGGGTCATCATGCGTATCATCGAGCTCTTCTCGGTTGTTCCGCCGCTGCTCGCCGCCATGCTCTTGGGTGCCCTCACCCGTGGCGGCTATCCCACCATTGTCGCCATCGCGGCGCTCTTTGGCTGGGTGCAAGTCTGCCTACTCGTCCGCGCCCAGGTGAAGGCATCGCGCGAGAAGGAATTTGTCCGCGCCGCCGAGGCCCTCGGAGCTTCCCCTTGGTACATCATCCGTCGCCATCTCATTCCAAATTCCATTAGCCCGATCATTGTCGGTTTCGTGCTTGCGATCCCCCTCGCCATGATGCTCGAAGCCTCATTGAGCTTCCTTGGAATTGGTGTTCCCCCGCCAACCCCCACCTGGGGTCAGATGATCAATGAAGGCATCAACTTCATGTTCTTCTATTGGCACCTCGCCGTGTTCCCCACGGCAGCCCTTGCTATCACCGTTCTCGCCACCTCGCTGTTTGGCGATGGTCTGCGAGACGCCCTCGATCCGACCCTGAAAGGCCGTTAATCGTGTCTGAAAATCTTGCTCGACAGTTCCTCATCCGCGAGGATGTCGTTTTCCTCAACCACGGCTCTTTTGGCGCGTGTCCGCGCCCGGTGTTTGAGACCTACCAAGGCTGGCAGCTCGAATTGGAGCGCGAACCCGTCGAATTCCTCGGCCGCAAGCTCACTGAAAACATGCGCGTGCCGCGTCAGGCCCTCGCTGCCGAACTGAACTGTGACGAACAGGAAGTTGTGGGCGTCATCAACGCCACCACCGGCCTCAACATTGTTGCGCGCTCGCTCGACCTCAAGCCGGGCGATCAGATCCTCACCACTGACCACGAATACTCCGCTCTGGAAAAAACCTGGGCCTTTATCTGCCGCCAAACTGGCGCAGAAATTGTCGTCGTCGATGTGCCCTTGCCGCTCACCAGCGAAGAGCAGTTCACCAAGGCCATCGTGTCCGGCATGACTGAGCGCACCAAAGTGCTCTTCCTTAGCCACATCACATCCGCAACAGCCCTCGTGTTCCCGGTCGAGCCCGCCATTGCTGAGGCCCGTAAGCGCGGCATCTGGTCAGTTATCGACGGTGCCCACGCCCCCGGCCATATCCCGCTCGACATGCAAAAGCTTGGCGCCGATTTCTACTCTGGCAATTGCCACAAGTGGATGATGGCCCCCAAGGGTTCAGCCTTCCTCTATGCCCGCCCCGAGGTTCAATCCCTGCTCGACCCTCTGGTTGTCAGCCACGGCTGGACCGCGCAATCCAAGGACCCCGGCGCCAAGGGGGCATTCGACAACTCCCCCTTTGTCGATGAGATCGAAATGATGGGCACGCGTGACCCTTCGGCTTTCCTCGCCATTCCCGCCGCGCTCAAATTCCGCGACGACAATGATTGGCCCGCTGTTGCCGAACATTGCCGCGCCCTCGCGCAAGACACCGGTGAACGCATTGCCAGACTCACGGGCCTTGAATCCTTCAGCTCGCCCGAGTTTTGCGCCCCGCAAATGGTCGCCATGCCGATCCCGGAATGCGATCCGCTGGCCATCCACACGGCGCTCTTTGAGCAGTACAAAATCGAAATCCCGGTTTTCCGCTGGAAAGAACACTGCGTCGCACGTGTTTCCGTGCAGGGCTACAACTCCAAACCACAGATGGATCGCTTGGTTGAGGCTCTCACGGAGCTTTTGAACTTAAACAAGGCATAGGCTGACAAACGCTCTCAGATGTGGTGAGAGAGAGTAACAAGCCGCCACACCGAGAGGATCGGGCACCCATGGATCGGGAAAATGCCCTTAACTATCTGGAGCCTTTAGAGAACCGTACGCGCAATGTGGCGGTACAGGACGCGCTCGCCGAAATGGTCGAGCGCGCCGGTCTCAAAATCGGCGACCGCCTCCCGCCAGAATTGTCCTTGGCCTCGTCTTTGGGCGTCGGCCGTTCGACAATTCGGGAGGCCCTCAATCGCTGGGAAGGCCTTGGCGTCATCCGTCGCCGTCGTGGCGACGGAACCTATCTCACCGCCAATGTGCAAACCTCGCGCGGGCTCATTCCCACCATGGTCCGCTTGGAAGGCGAAGCCCTGCTCCGCCTTCTCGAAATTCGCCGTACGCTCGAAATCGACGTCGTGCGCAAAGCCACGATCCACGCCAGCGATGCGCAGCGCAAAGAGATCAGTCGACTGGGCGACATTCTTCTCAAGGCAGTCAATGGTGGTCACCCTTGGCGCAAAGAAGACCATGCTTTCCACGACGCCATCTATCATGCCTCCGGCAATCCCATGTATGGCCAGATACTCACCAATCTCGACCACGCCCTCGAACGTGACGTAAACTCGCCGTACAATCGCGATGCCTTCGGTCTGGGGTCTTTCCCCATGCACAAGGATCTGGCCGACGCCATTCTGGCCAGCAATCCAGATCGGGCTGTCCAAGCGATCAGCGAAGTGATCGACAATGTGGAGTTCGAAATCCGCGCAATCTTGGCTGCCACCAAGGACAGTTAGTGCGCGACAAAAAATAGCGCGATCAACTCGCCACCGCCCTACTCCCGCCCAAGCTGCAAATCACCTATATGATGGACAAACGCAGCGAGTAGCCCGTGACTGAATTTTTCCGCATTGAGAGCCCGAGCTTTGATCCCACCACGGGAGAGGCCCGCTTTACCTATACGCTGAACGATCTCAGCTTCACCGAAGTGTTGACCCTGCCGCAAGGCGCGGACAGCGCGGCGGCACAAACCTCTAACTTCGAAAAACTCCTCGGGCTTACCGCGATCACCTTGGGCGTGAGCTACTTTAAGCTCCGCGCCCCGTTTGCCATCGAAGCGCCAAGCATTCCTCTCACCTCTGCCGAACGCGCCTTCGTCATCGACATCTATGAAAACGGCCTCGGCGAATTCTACGCCCGCAATGAGCTGGCTCGCTTCGGTAAGCTCACGCTCACCGCGCCCGAGGACACTGTTGCCCGCAAACCCGAGATCACTCTGCTCGAACGCACCCTGCTGCCCATTGGCGGCGGCAAGGATAGTCTCGTCAGCGTTGATCTCCTGACCCACACGGGTGTGCCATTCACCCCGTTTGCGGTCAATCCTAAGGGCCCGATCGTCTCTTGCGTGGATGCCATCGGCACCGCGCCCGTTTACGTGTCGCGAAAACTCGACGCTGAGATGATCCGCCTCTCCAAGGAACCGGGCTATTACAACGGTCACGTGCCCTCGACCGCGATCAACTCCATGATCGCCTCGCTGTGCGCTGTGCTCTTTGGCTACGATCAGATCGTTCTCTCCAATGAGCGCTCGGCCAGCGAAGGCAATGTCGTGTTCGATGGCCGTGAGACCAATCACCAATATTCAAAGTCCCTCGGCTTTGAGCTGCTGATTGCCGATACGCTCGCCAATGCCACTGGCGGTGCGCTGAAGTATTTCTCGTTGCTCCGTCCCTATTCGGAAGCCCGCATTGCCTCGCTTTTCACCAAGAGCGATAAATTCGACGCGGTCTTTTCGAGCTGCAATCGCAACTTCCGCCTCACGGGCAATGACGGCGCATTGTGGTGCGGCGAATGCCCAAAATGTCACTTCGTCTTCCTGATCTTCGCGCCCTTCATGAAGAAGGAACGGCTACTGCGCATCTTCGGCAATAACCTTCTGGAAGTCGCTGAATACGAACATTCCTTCCGCGAGCTCTCCGGCCTTGCTGGCCAAAAGCCTTGGGAATGCGTTGGCGAAATTCTCGAAGCCGCAGCATGCTTCTACACATTGTCGCGCCACGCCGATTGGTATCAGGACACCATCGTCAAGACCCTCAAGGATGACCTCCTCGCCCAATACGGCGAAGAAAAACTCCAACTCGCCATGGCTGAGTGTCTCACCGACAGTCGCGATCATCACATCCCGCCCGCCCTCTCGGCCAAGGTGCAAGCTTATGCGGTTTGAAGAACCGGTCCTGCTCTACGGCGCAGGCAAGGAAGCCCTGTCGACGCGCGCTTTCCTAAAAGCCCAGCAGCCCAACCTGCCGGTCTTCGTCGCAGTCGATAGCGGCACGGCCGACGTTCCGGACACGGTGCAGATCCCGGCAGATGAGCTGCCGCGCGCCATTGCTGAGCGACGCTTTAGCTACATCATCAAAAGCCCCGGCGTGTCGCGCTACAAGCCGATCTTTGAGATCGCCGCCGATGCTGGCATTTCCGTAACCTCGAACCTCAATCTCTGGGGGTCGAGCTATCGCGCGGGCCGCACCGTGATCGCCATCACCGGAACCAAGGGCAAGTCGACCACAGCCACGCTCACCCATCTCATGCTCACCCGTTCGGGTATTGATGCAGGTCTGGCTGGCAATGTTGGCCTCGCGCCCATCGACATTGCCGACAAACATGCCGTCGTGATTTTTGAGCTCTCGAGCTACCAAACCTCGGACATGAGTTTTCTGCCCGATATTGCGGCCCTCACCAACCTCTACCCCGAACATGTCGATTGGCACGGCTCTGTCGAGCGCTATTACGCCGACAAGCTGCACCTCATCGATCGCGATGGTGATTTCCCGGTAGCGCTCGGTGCCAAAGCCAAGGGCAATGCACTGGTCGCCAAGGCGGTGCGTGATCATCGCCGTCTGGTTCAAGAGCTCACCGCTGACCAAGAACGCGCCATTGAAAACGCTGCGGCGCACTCGCGCCTCAAAGGCGCACACAATCTCGATAATGCCTTCCTCGCGGCCCAGATCGCTCTGGCCACAGGCGGAACTATGGACGGCATCCTTGCCGGAATCGCCGCCTTCCGCCCTCTGCCCCACCGTTTGGAAGAGCACAGCATCGGCGGCGTCACCTTCGTTGACGACAGCATTTCCACCACGCCTGAAGCCACCAAGGCCGCCCTTGCGGCCTATCCTGGCCGCCGTATCGCGCTGATCGCTGGCGGGCACGAGCGCGAACAGGACTATGCCGAGCTCGCCACGCTTCTGGCCCTGCGCGGCGTCACGACTTTGGTCACGCTTCCCGTCACGGGCAAGCGCCTCGCTGATGCCGCCCGCATCGCCGCGCCCGAGATTGTCGTGACCGAAGTGCCTGATCTTGAAGCCGCTATGCACACGCTCCTCGCGCAGCGCGAGCGTTTTGACACCATCATCCTCTCGCCCGGCGCGCCGTCGTACAACCAATTCAAAAACTTTGAAGAGCGCGGTGCCCGCTTTATCGCCTACGCTCAGGCGCTATTTGCGACCGCTTAATACGGGCCGTCGAGCCGATCGTTCGGCACGCCCGCAGCGGACAGGCTCTTGCGAATAACATTGAGAAGCTGCGCGTCGGTGATCCGGCGCGCCAGCTGCGGCATGATCCCGTTTTCGCGAAAGCTACGTGTATCCAAAAGGCGCGGCAAAGACCGATTGAGCTGATTTGAATCGTTCAGCCCGTATCCCGCCAGCACCCCGAACAGTGGCGCCGTCATGTTGTCCGCATTCTGTAGCAACACCGCATAGCGCCCAACCGCTTCCCAGTCTTCCTCAGCCAGTGCCACCATCGCCGGTGTGATGTAATACCAGCCCGGCGGATTGCTCGAACTTTCAAGCGCGATATCAAACAGCTCCATCGCCTCGCGTCGACGTCCCGCAATCGCGAGAGATTGAGAGTAGGCCGCCAGAAGTTCAGAATTGGCCGGGTCAAGCTTCTGCGCCGTCCCATAGGCCATTTCTTCGCTTTCAAAGTCCCCCCGTTCCCGACTAAAGCGGGCGAACTGTGTCCAAACGAAAGCATTCAGGGGTTCGCTGGAGACCGCCACGCGCAGCAGTTCTTCGGCCATCGCCGTGCGCACGCCCATATCGACGTTTTCATAGCCGCTACCGGCCGCTCCCCCCATGATCAGCAGCGCCTGTGCCGCCTGCACTTCCCCGGTCGCCCGCACATCCGGGCTCAGCTGCGCATAGCAGCGATTGCTGCGCGCAGCGGCATCGGGCGAAAGATCAGCGCGATAGCCAGAGTAGATCACTCTGCACAGATAGAGCGAAGGCACGACATTGATCTCTTGATCCGCCAAAATCGCCCGAACAGGCGCTAGCACCGGCCCATTGATATTGCTCAGCGCTGTCGCCAGTCGCAGGCTCACCGCATCGGTTAGGCCCTGAGAACCGCGCCCATCAACATTGGTGGTAATGACCTTGCTCCAGCTCACCTGGCCGGTCGCTGTATCGGTGAGGATCGCACTATACTGCGCCTCGTCACCATCGCGACGCACCGTACCGCTCAAAACAAAGTCAGCATCAACCAGCTGCGTCAGGCTGGTGCCCCCATATTTTGCCATCACCAAGCCTGAGCTATTCAACTTGGACACCAAATCAATGGCGAGACCAGCGGTCAGCGAAACATCGTCACCTGTTTGACTGAGGCGCTGAAACTCCATCACCTTTACCGACAATGGTTGGGTGAGATAACGCGCCTGCTCAGTCCGCTCTTCTTCCATGCCGCGAATAGCAAAAGTAATCGCAACCGCGGCAAACATCAGCGTCGCCAGGGCCAGCACACTCCACGATCGCAAGAGGTGCTGGCGACTCACCAGCGCGGAGCGAGCGGACGATTGTGGCGCGCTCTGCACCGCGTCCACCCCGACTTCGGGGTAAACTCTTGGTGTCGCCGAAGGACTTAAAACAGTAACCGGATCAACAACAACAAACTCCGGTACATATCGACCGGTTGGCAGTTCAATACGAACAGACTCACCTTGCCCGGCGCTGGCATAATACTGGGCGATTAACGCACGCAATCTACGCGCTTGCACGCGAACTATTGGGTCGGCCTGAGGGTCAAAATGGGCCGGACGATCGAACACGTCGACGGCGATGGAGTAAGCTTTTATGCTGCCTTCTTCGCCCCGCAGAGTGGCGCGAACGACATAATCAAGAAAGCGGCTAAGCTGCGTAGAACGCGCAATTTCTGGCCACGACAGCAGGTTTTGCAAGGCCGCAAGAACGTCTTTTTCTGCTGGTCTGTCGCTGGCCACAAAAGTCCCCCCACGCGGTCCGAACTAGCACCGTTTTACATGTAAAACGCAAGCGTTTGTTACCTGCGTTTAACGCCTATTTGCTTCCGGTGCAGAAACAATTCCCGCATACCAGTCCTCGTCGCGGCGCTTTCGTAGCGACGCTGGCCAGCGATTATTTCCCGCTGGATATCCAAAGTGAAATGCACGGGCCCCACCAAACGCCGCGCTAAGTCGGCGAGTGCATGGATCAAGACTACCGATGCTTCGGCATCCACTAAACAGGTAAGCGACAACTGCGTCCACAGGTCGCGTACCTAGGCGGAGAGAGATGCTGCAGAAGGGTCCCCCCGACTTCAACTGCGTTCCCTGCGTCCTCTCCGCCGCCTCAGTTTAGATCAACGGTCTGCACCACTGTTGATCTGATGCGCAGGGCACTCTCAGCTCTGTGCTTGGGCGCGGTTACAGCTCCTCCCTGCTGTGCCGCTCCGGGGGGAGGAATGATCTGCAAAGGCGCTAGTCCCTCAGCGAACTTGCCTCTTCCTCCCCGCGCCCCTCCCGCATATCGCTGCGCTCATGCACTTTCCGACTAAACGTTCGCAACGCCGCCATGATGATCACGGCGAGTAGAGCCACGCCGCCTGCGACCACATAATAGCCCAGTGCTGTTGCCAGCCCCACAGCCCCCGCCAGCCACATCCCGGCGCCGGTTGTCAGCCCTTGCACGCCCGCTCCGGAGCGGAAGATTGCGCCCGCGCCGAGGAACGCTATGCCCGCCGTCACCGCTTCGACCGCGCGGATCGGGTCCGCACGCATTTCGCCGCCTGCAACTGACTCAATTGTGTGGAAGATTTCAAAGGCGAGAATAGTGAACAGCGCGGCAGCGACTGACACCAGCATATGCGTCCTTAGCCCTGCTTCTGCGGTGCTAAGCTCGCGTTCGAGACCGATCAGGGCCCCAAACAGGGCCGCGATGCCAATGCGAATGGCGATGATGTGGAGCGGGAGGTAGGTATCGACCATCCCAAAGCTGTTACCCATGTCCATCTCAACTCATCCCTTGAACAAGACAATAAACAAAACTGTCGACGCCTCAGGGGGTTCCGAGTTGCGTGAGCTTAGCTGGCAGGTGGCTGCATTGCGCCATTGACGAGATAGACAATCGCGAAAAGCACGACGATAGCCACCAGCGACACGATCAAAACACGCGAATTCATCTTGCGCGAATTGCCCTGTCGCACTTCGTTCTCAGATTTATGCGGATCATAGGTCGGCATATCATTCTCCGGTTTCATCAAGTCCCAACGATGGGGGTAAGCCATGGTTCCCAAGTGCCATTGCGCTTGACGTAGAGCCGCGAGAGGTCGACCCTAAAGGCGAATTCAACTTGAGGCGAATATGATCAGCACCGAAGTTTTGACCCGAATGATAATGGCAGGCCAAGGCAAGGAGCCCGCCGATCTGGTCATCAAGAACATCGGTCTGCTCGACATCATCACTGGCCAAGTCACGGTCACCGACATCGCTATTGTTGGTGATCGGATCGTGGGAACCCATGAAACCTACGAGGGCAAAGTCACCATAGACGGCACCGGACGCTTCGCCGTCCCCGGCTTCATCGACACGCATCTGCATATCGAATCTTCCCTTGTCACCCCGCACGAGTTTGATCGCTGCGTTCTGCCCTACGGCGTAACAACCGTGCTCTGCGATCCCCATGAGATCGCCAATGTCCTCGGCAGCGAGGGCATACAATACTTCCTCGACAGTGCCGAACAGACCATCATGGACGTTCGGATCAATCTCTCCTCCTGCGTCCCGGCGACACCGTTTGAAACGGCTGGCGCCCAGCTCGAAATCGAAGATCTCCTCCCCTTCCGTAGCCACCACAAGGTCGTCGGCTTGGCTGAAATGATGAACTTCCCCGGGGTGCTCAATGCCGATCCCGGCATCATGGCCAAGCTCATCGCTTATCAGGACGGCCACATCGACGGTCACGCCCCGCTGCTCCTTGGTCTTGGCCTCAACGGCTATCTGGCGGCCGGCATCCGCACTGACCACGAAGCCACCAGCGCCGCCGAAGCGCGTGAGAAGCTGCGCAAGGGCATGGCCATTCTCATTCGTGAAGGCTCGGTCTCCAAAGACCTCGAAGCCTTGGCGGAAATTCTCGACGAAAACACCTCGAGCTTTGTCGCCCTCTGCACCGATGATCGCAACCCGCTCGACATTGCCGAAGAAGGCCATCTCGACAGCTCCATCCGCCGCCTCATCGCCCGTGGCTGCCCGCTGCACCACGTCTATCGTGCAGCCAGTCATTCGGCCGCCCGCATCTTTGGCCTCAAGGATCGCGGCATCCTCGGCTCCGGCTACCGCGCCGATATCGCCATTCTCGACAGCCTCGAAGACTGCCGCGTCTCCGATGTCATCTCAGCCGGTCGCCTCGTCACCCCCGAACTTTTTGACACGCGCAATCCCGTCGCCCCTGTTGGTCTAACCTCCGTTAAGGCCAAGCCCATTGCCGCAGACGCCTTCATCACCGAACCCAAACCCGGCCAAAACCGCGTTCCTGTCATCGGTGTCAAACCCGGCCTCATCCTCACCTTCCGCGAAGAAGCCGCTCTCGCCTCAACCGATTTCGGCCTTCAACCTGATTTTGAAGAAGACGTCATCAAAGTCGCCGTCATTGAGCGTCACGGCAAAAACGGCAACATCGGCCGCAGCTTCGTGAAGGGCTTTGGCCTCAAGCGCGGCGCCATAGCCTCGTCCGTCGGCCACGACAGCCATAACATCACCGTTGTGGGTGCCACCGACGCCGACATGGCGCTGGCCGTTAATCGCCTCATAGAACTGGGCGGCGGTTTCGTCGTCGCCAATGAGGGCCAGATCACAGCAGAACTGGCCCTACCCATCGCGGGCCTCATGAGCCCAAAACCCTTCGAAGAGGTGGCGCACGACCTCCACATCCTGCGCGAAGCCGCCAAGGTGCTAGATTGCGTTCTCCCCGAACCGTTCTTGCAGGTCGCCTTCCTCGCGCTCCCGGTCATTCCCCATCTCAAGCTCACGGACCGTGGCCTATTCGACGTCGACAAATTCGACTTCGTCGACTAACCGCATATAAGTTGAACTTGCTGGTCATGAAATAATTTAGTCTAGTGCGCCCACTGCGCACTGGACCTGCTATGACTGAAACGCCTCAGACCGTCTCACCCCGCTCCGTTCTCCAAGACACCGATGGCGACGCCATTCGCCGTGCCAAAACGCTGCTGCGCACCTCGCGCTATGGAGCTTTGGCCACGCTGGACCCAACGAGTGGCGCTCCAATCGCCTCCCGCGTTGGTACAGCGAGTGATTTCTATGGCCGCCCTGTCCTGCTCATTTCCGGCCTCACCGCCCATTACAAGGCGCTGCAAGCCGATCCACGTTGCTCTCTGCTCTTAGGCGAGGCCGGCAAGGGCGACCCCTTGGCCCATGCCCGCATCACCATTGCGTCCGAAGCGCGTTTTGTGGATCGCGACAGCGAAGAGCATCAAAGCCTCGCCTGGCGCTATTTGAACCACAATCCCAAAGCCAAGCTCTACGTCGACTTGGGCGATTTCTGCTTTGTCGTGCTTGAGCCTCTATCGGCAAGCCTTAATGCCGGTTTCGGCAAAGCTTATGCCCTCATCGCCAGCGACCTACTTACGCCGGAAAACCCAGACCTCGCCAAAGCCGAGCACCATGCGCTCGAACACATGAATGACGACCATATCGATGCCACAGCCGACTATGCGCGCCACTATTGCGGCGCCGAGCTTGGCAATTGGCTGCTCGCCAGTCTCGATGCCGATGGCATCACCATCGTTCTGGGCGATGACATGCGCCGCATCTATTTTGACGAGCCCGCCACCGTGCCGCAGGATTTTCATCTCAAGCTCGTCGCCATGGCAAAAACCGCCCGCATCGCTCTCAGCGCCGCCTCGGCAAACTGACGGCAAACAAAAGCCCTCGCAGACATTGCTCTGCGAGGGCTTTTTGAGGTCGGATGTAATCGACCAAAAGCTCACTTGGCGTCGCGCGCCTTGACCTTGCGGCGGGCGGCATGGAGCAGCGGCTCGGTATAGCCGCTCGGCTGGTCTGCCCCATGCAGCGCCAGATCAAGCGCCGCAACAAATGAGATCGATTGGAAATTGCCAGACATCGGGCGATAGAGCGGATCGCCCTGGTTCTGATCGTCCACGACTTGTGCCATGCGCTCGAACACCGAAGTCACTTCGTCCCGGCTCACCAGCCCATGACGCAGCCAATTGGCGACGGCTTGCGAAGAAATGCGGCAGGTCGCGCGGTCTTCCATCAAGCCAACGTTGTTGATGTCCGGAACCTTGGAACAGCCAACGCCCTGCTGCACCCAACGCACCACATAGCCCAAAATCCCCTGAGCATTGTTTTCGAGCTCGCGGATAATCTCTTCGCGGCTGAGCGAATACGGCTTCTGGATTGGCATCGAGAAGAGTTCGGAAAGCCCCGGCATCGCCTGGTTATGCCGGCGACGCTGCGCTTCGAACACATCAACCTGATGATAATGCAGCGCATGCAGGGTTGCCGCTGTCGGCGATGGTACCCAAGCGGTATTGGCGCCAGCATTAGGATGACCGATTTTGGCGTCCATCATGGCGGCCATATCGTCTGGCCGCGCCCACATGCCCTTGCCGATCTGCGCCTTGCCGGAAAGCCCACAGGCCAAGCCGATCAGCACATTGCGATCTTCATAGGACGAAATCCAGCGCTCGGACTTGATCTCATCCTTGCGCAACACCGCGCCAGCTTCCATCGAGGTGTGAATTTCATCGCCCGTACGGTCAAGGAAGCCGGTGTTGATGAAGAACACGCGCTCACGCGCCTCATAAATCGCCGCCTTGAGGTTTGCCGACGTGCGGCGCTCCTCATCCATGATGCCGATTTTGATGGTGTTCGGCGCAAGACCAAGGAAGCCTTCGACCGACGCAAAAATTCGGCAGGCAAAGGCGACTTCTTCCGGACCATGCATCTTCGGCTTGACGATATAGATTGAGCCCGTCGCCGAGTTGTTGCCCTGATCATGCATGGCGCACAGCGCGGTGATCGCCGCGTCCATCAGGCCTTCGCCAACGGGCTTGCCGTTCAGCAGCACCGCGTCCGTGGTCATCAAATGCCCGACATTGCGCACCAGCAAGAGCGAGCGGCCCTTGAGCACCAGCTCTTCGCCATTGACGCCGCGATAAACGCGATCCGCCTTGAGGCGACGCGTGACGGTCTTACCGCCCTTATCAAATGTATCTTCCAGATTACCCTGCATCAGGCCGAGCCAGTTGGCGTAAACGCCAACCTTGTCCTCAGCGTCTACAGCGGCAACCGAGTCTTCGCAGTCCTGAATAGTGGTCAGCGCCGACTCAACAATCACATCAGCCAGACCGGCTGCGTGGGTCGCGCCAATCATGTTCGATTTATCGATCAGCAAGATCGCATGCAGACCGTGGTGCTTGAGCACGATCTCCTGCTTATCGCCAACGCCCGAGTATCCCACGAAAGCATCAGCATCTGCGAGAGACACGTCACCCGCAGCGGTTTTGATCACCAGCGTTGCGACGCCACCCTGCTCCACCACGCTATATTGGGTGACAGATGTGTGGCTGCCTGCGGTCAGCGGGAACGAGGCATCGAGAAACTCTGCCGCCCGTGTCACAACGGCCGCGCCGCGTGCCGCGTTAAACGCCTTGCCCGGTGCCAGATCGCCATCCCGGCTGATTACATCAGTGCCGTAGAGCGCGTCATAAAGCGAACCCCAACGGGCATTGGCAGCATTCAGCGCATAACGGGCGTTCGAAACAGGCACCACCAACTGCGGCCCACAGAGCGACGTAATTTCTGGGTCGAGATTGCGGGTCGAAATGGTGAAGTCACCCGGCTCATCAACCAGATAACCGATCTCGCGCAGGAACTGCTCATAGCCCTCAGGATTGTTCGCGACGGGTCCATTCTGATGGTGCCAATCGTCAATCCGGCTCTGCAGCTGGTCGCGCTTTGCGAGGAATTGCGCATTCACTGGCACATGTTCGGCCAACAGCGCTGCAAACCCCGACCAAAACGCGTCTACCGATACGGGAAGTCCTGGAAGGGCCGCTTTTTCTACAAAATCCACCAGCAAGGGGTGAACGGAGAGGCCGGACTTCGTCACGTATTCGGTCATGTTAAAACTCTGCTCGAACAGTTTGGGGTACACTGGTTTATGACAAGAGCGGTTGGTTTCACAACCCGGCTAAAGTCGACTTTGTAGCGGTTCCAGCAACATAAACTTCCACAATGGAGCGATCATCGCCCATGGTTTGGAGTAAGAATAGCTCTTCAACCAAAGATGTCACTGTTCCTTGGCGCATTTGCATAGTTGGCGTCGCTCCAGAATCGAGCA
This sequence comes from Devosia sp. WQ 349K1, assembly GCF_016595685.1. Classification (NCBI taxonomy): domain Bacteria; kingdom Pseudomonadati; phylum Pseudomonadota; class Alphaproteobacteria; order Hyphomicrobiales; family Devosiaceae; genus Devosia; species Devosia sp. WQ 349K1. The sequence continues at coordinate 109,757 of NZ_JAENGO010000002.1, forward strand.
CGACCAAGTCAGCATCGCGCCCGGGCGCTATAGATCCGATCTTGTCTTCTAAGCCCAATGCTTCTGCGTTACCCCGCGTTGCCAAATGAAACGATGACAATGGATTGAAGCGCTGCTTGCGCAACTGCAAAATCTTGTAGCCCTCGTCCAAAGTCCGCAGCATGCTCATGCTGGTGCCGCCACCAATGTCCGAGGCAATGCCAATCCGGACCCCGTTGGCCAAAAGGCGTTCGCGGTCAAACAAGCCTGATCCGAGGAACAGGTTTGACGTCGGGCAGAAAACTGCCACCGACGCGGTTTCCGCCAAGACTGAGGTTTCGCGATGATTGAGATGGATCGAGTGACCGAGCAGCGTTTTTCGACCCAATAGGCCGTAGTCCTCATAAATCCCCGTATAGTCCTTTGACGCCGGATAGAGCTCCATCGAGAAGCGAATTTCTTCGTCATTCTCGCTCAAATGCGTCTGCACGTAGCATTCGGGATGCTCGGCGACCAAAGCCTGCGCGGCTTCGAGCTGTGCGGGGGTGGAGGTGATAGCGAAACGGGGGGAAATCGCATATTGGCCGCGACCGCGCCCGTGCCATTTGGCAATGAGCGCCTTGCTGTCGTCATAGCCGGATTGAGCTGTATCGCAGAGCGCTTCAGGCGCATTGCGATCCATCATCACCTTGCCGCCGACCATAAGCATATTGCGCTTCTCGCCCTCGGCAAAGAACGCATCCACCGAGCGGGGATGGCTAGAGCAATAGGCGACGGCTGTGGTCGTGCCGTGCCGGATCAGCGCATCGTAAAAATCAACGGCGACCGCCGCGGCATGCCCCTGCTGGCTGAACTTTTGCTCTTCGATAAAAGTATAGGTATTGAGCCATTCGAGGAGCGACCCTGCATAGGCGGCCATGATGTGGCTCTGCACATAATGCACATGCAGGTCGATAAAGCCGGACATGATCAGGTGAGGCCTGTGGTCCACCACTTCTGCCCCGGTGGTCTCAGCGCTCGCATAATCACCGACTGCGATGACCTTGCCGTTCTCGAGCGTCACGGCACCATCTTCGAGATAGAGATAGCTCTCTGTGTCTCCAATATCTTGCGGGGCCCGGTGGAAGCTGAGAACTCTGCCTCGCAATATGGTTTTCGTCACGAGTTAGAACCCTCTCTATACCACTCAACGAGCAACGCCCGTTCTTGCGCAGTCATTTCTGTCACATTGCCGGGCGGCATAGCGTGGCTCCATCCAGACTGAATGACAATCTCACGAGCGTGGTTGGCAATTGCGATGTCATTATCAAGCACGACATTCTTGGGCGCACGATACACCCCTTCATAGGCCGGCTCAGCCGTGTGGCACATGGCGCAGCGCGTCTGCACCGCAAGGCTAGCGGCCGCAAAATGCTGGCTATCCATATATTGCTGCCCAACCGCGCTAATCTGCGTCTCGGCCCCTTCAGGCAGGCGCGGACCAGTCGAGAGCCAAGCGATAATCAGCATCAGAATAACGGCAACGGCCCAAGTCCAATGCGGATTGCCCTTACGAGCATGGCGTGTGTTGAAATAGTGCCGCACGACCACGCCAACGAGGAAGATCAGCGAAGCGATAATCCAGTTCCACTGCGTGGCGAAGGCCAGCGGATAGTGGGACGATAGCATGAAGAAGATCACCGGCAGGGTGAGGTAATTGTTATGCAGCGAACGCTGCTTGGCGATCTTGCCGTATTTCGCGTCGGGCGTACGCCCGGCCTTGAGATCGGCAACCACAATCTTCTGATTGGGAATAATGATCATCGCGACATTGGCGGTCATAATGGTCGCGGTAAACGCGCCCATATGCAGCATGGCCGCGCGGCCAGTAAACAGCTGCGTGTAGCCCCAGCTCATCGCCACAAGGATGGCGAACAGCACGAGCATCAGGCCCGTGGTCGATTGCCCGATCTTGGACTTGCACAACGTGTCATAGAGCAACCAGCCCAGACCAATCGAGCCGATGGAGAGCGCAATTGCACCCCAGCTCGGAATATCGAGCACGTTACGATCAACGAGATAAAGGTCCGCGCCGATGTAATAAAGCAGCGCCAGCAGCAGCGCGCCTGAGAGCCAGGTCGCATAGCTTTCCCACTTAAACCAAGTGAGGTGCTCGGGCAAAAACTCCGGCGCAACGAGATATTTCTGGATGTGGTAGAAGCCACCACCATGCACTTGCCATTCTTCGCCGTGGGCTAGCGGAGGCAAGCTCGGGGTCTTTCGCAGACCCAAATCGAGAGCGATAAAGTAAAAAGAAGACCCAATCCAAGCGACCGCCGTGACCACGTGCAACCAGCGCGCGACGAACATCGCCCATTCATAGAAAATAACTAAATCGCCCATGTCCCACCCTCATAAAAAGGGGCGGGTAAACCCGCCCCTGATCATCTCGAAATGTCTATCAGGCTGGTGGGATCACGCCTTCAACGTACCAGTCCATGCTGAGCAGTTCAGCGTCGGTCATGGTGACGCCAGCCGCAACGCGTTCAACACCAGTGTGGTCATTGATCGGGCCGGTGAAGATTGCAACCGAACCATCGATCTGGCCGAGACGCATAGCTTCTGCGTCCTTGACGGCAGCTTCTGGAACCTTGGAGTGGTAAGGGGTCATGGTCACGACCTCTTCCTTGAGACCTTCCCAGGTGTTGCCTGGTGCCCAAGAGCCATCGAGAACAGCCTTGGCCGACGCGAGGTAGTGCGGGCCCCAGTTGTCGATGATCGCGGTCAGCTGGGTGTCAGGAGCAAATGCGCTCATGTCTGCGCCCTGGCCGAAGCCGCCGATGATGCCGCGTTCGGCAGCAACCTGCAGAGCCGCTGGACCGTCGGTGTGCTGAGCAATGATGTCCATGCCCTGGTCGATCATAGCGCGGGCAGCGTCAGCTTCCTTGGCTGGGTCGTTCCAGGTCGAGATATAGACCGGGGTCAGGGTGAATTCTGGGTTGATCTTACGCGCAGCGAGCGTGAAGGAGTTGATGCCCATCACAACTTCTGGGATCGGGAACGAGCCGATATAACCAGCCTTACCGGTCTGGGACATGTGACCAGCGATGATACCGCAGATCGCACGGCCTTCATGGAAGCGCGCGTTGTAGAGGCCAACATTCGGGCCGCTCATGTAGCCGGTCGCGTGTTCGAACGCGATATCAGGGAACTCTTCTGCAACCTTGATAACGCTGTCGCCGAAACCAAAGCTGGTTGCGAAGATCAGCTTGCAGCCCTGCTGAGCCAGTTCGCGCAGAACACGTTCGCAATCTGGGCCTTCAGCCACGTTTTCGACGAACATGGTTTCAACCTGTTCACCCAGCTGTTCCTGGATGAAGATACGGCCCTGATTGTGCGCGTAGTTGTAGCCGTTGTCGTTGATCGAGCCCACGTAGATGAAGCCGATCTTCAGTTTTTCTTGACCGAAAGCAGTGCTTCCGAGAAGTGGCAGAGACAAGGCGGCCCCACCAACCTTGATGAAAGTACGACGCGACAGTGTCATCATTTTTCTCCTGATTGACGACATTTTTATGAATTGAGGCGTTCGTTGGCGCCGCCTCAATTACCCGGCATGAACGGCCTGCCAAGGCAGGCCGGAGCATTAGTTGACGCGTCGCGCTTCAGCGAAATTAGCACCAGCACGACGATCGTTGCGAGATAGGGCAAGGCTGCCCACAATTCTGCAGGGATCGCGGAGAAAAGACCGCCACCTGCCTTGATGTACACTTCCATGGTCATGACCAGACCAAAGAGATAGGCGCCGAACAACAGGCGCATTGGACGCCACGAGGCGAACACCACCAGCGCCACAGCAATCCAGCCACGGCCCGCCGTCATGCCTTCGGCCCATTGTGGCGTCAGCAGCAGCGGGAAGCACGCACCGGCGATCCCTGCCATAGCGCCACCAAACATGATCGCGAGGTAGCGGACACCCAATACCGAATAGCCGATCGAGTGCGCCGAATGGTCGTTCTCGCCAACAGCGCGCAGGATCAGGCCGGAACGGGTCTTTTTAAGGAAGAACCATACGGCAAACACCATGAAGAACGCGAAGTAAACCGGCAGCGAATAGCCCAGCAGCACGCGCGCAATGGGATGGTCCGCGATGGTTTCGGGCAAGACCGAGTCCATAAGCGGCACCGGACGAGCAGAGTAGTTCGCCCCAATGAGAGCCGAAAACCCTGTCCCGAAAATCGTCAGTGCTAGCCCGGTCGCTGTCTGATTGGCCGAAAGCGAGAGCGTCAGGAAACCAAAGATCAGTGACGAGAGAACGCCGGCAACGGCCGCAGCCAGAAGTGCCAGCAGCGGCTGACCGGTGTGGAACTGAACAATGAAGCCGACGACAGCGCCAATCAGCATCATGCCTTCAACGCCGAGGTTCAACACCCCTGCCCGTTCAACGACCAGTTCGCCCAAAGCGGCAATCAGAATAGGAGTGGACGCGCCAACGACGGTCACGATGATCGCAATGGTAAGATCCATTATGCAGCTCCCACGCGGGCATCAGGCTGAACGCGCCGAATGCGATATTTGATCAAAATGTCACCAGCCAGCAGCAGGAACATCATTAGCGCCTGGAAGATACCTGTCGTTTCATCCGGCAACCCCATGGTCGTCTGAGCAATCTGCCCACCGACGAATGTGACCGCCAACACGAAACCTGCAAATATTACGCCAAGTGGATTAAGCCGTCCGAGGAAGGCCACGATGATGGCCGTAAAGCCATAGTTGGTGGCAAAGCCGGGCACCATACGCTGGAACGGACCAGCCACTTCCAGCATCCCCGCCAGACCCGCCAAACCGCCACTCACGAGCATGGCCATCCAGATGGTTTTGTTCTGCGAAAAGCCGCCGTAACGCGCTGCGTGCGGCGCCGCACCAACAACGCGCATACGATAACCAAACACGGTGCGGGTCATGATGAACCACACGACCAGCGCAATGAAAATCGCCAGCGGCACGCCATAGTGCACGCGTTCCACGAGCCCCTTGAGGATCAAAGCGCCGTCGCCGAGGAAGCCAAAGTTTTCGACCGTCAGGTTCGGCAAGCGCGCCGCCACGTCAAAGCGACGCGACTGCGGGAAACCGATGCCCATTGGGTCCTTCCATGGACCACGAATGAGGAAGAAGATCAGCTGTACGGACGCATAGGTCAGCATCAGGCTGGTGAGAATTTCATTGACGTTGAGCTTGGTCTTGAGAAACGCCGGGATCGCCGCATAGGCCATGCCCGCAATCGCCCCTGCCACCGCCATCAGTGGCAAAATCCAGAAGCCACCCTGCCCGTGTGTGGCCAGCGCCACCCAGGTCGCAGCCAAAGCACCAACGATGTACTGGCCCTCAGCACCGATGTTCCAGACATTGGCCCGATAAGCGATCGAAAGACCAACACCGATAATAATCAACGGCGCCGCTTTAACGCCCAATTCCTGCCACTTGTAGGGATTGGTCAGTGGGGTAAGGAAAATCTCCCCAACCGCCGCAAAGCCATTGTAACCAATGGCAGAAAACAGGATCACGCCCACCAGCATGGTCAGAGCAACAGCCGCAATCGGCGTTGCATAGAGCATGAACTTGGATGGTTCAGCGCGCTTTTCGAGACGAAACTGCATCATGCTGCTCCCGCCTCGCCATGCACACCGCCCATAAGCAGACCGATCTCTTCCACGCTAAAGTCCTTCACCGGCCGCACTTCAGAGAGCGACCCCATATTGATTACCGCAAGGCTGTCGGACAGGGCCAGCAACTCATCAAGGTCCTGGCTGATCACGACAATGGCCGAGCCCGACGCGGCCAGATCGACCAAAGCCTGATGGATCGCCGCTGCCGCGCCCGCATCCACGCCCCAAGTTGGCTGGCTCACCACCAGCACCTTGGGGCTCTGCATGATTTCGCGGCCCATAATGTACTTCTGCAAATTCCCGCCCGAGAGCGAACTCGCGGTCGACTGCGAGCCGATGGCCTTCACCGAGAAACCAGCGATCACCTTGTCGGTGTATTTCTTCGCCGTGCCGAAATTGATCAGCCCCAGCATAACCATGCCGATACGATCACGCGCCGTAAGCACCGAATTGTCCGAGAGCGAGAAATCACCAACCGCCGCGTGACCATTGCGCTCTTCCGGCACCGCTGAAATCCCTGACCGGCGACGGTCGGTTGGGTGCTGCAAGCCAATGCTGCGTCCATCAAGGCTAATGGCGTCGCGATCTTCCCCGAGCAACTCGCCCGACAGCGCGTCTAAAAGCGCGTTCTGCCCATTACCGGCCACGCCCGCAATGCCCAGAATTTCACCAGCATGCACAGTAAATGAGATGTTGTTGACGGGCACATCGAAGTCGCCCGTCTTCTTGGTCGAAAGACCGTTCACTACGAGCTTAGGCTCGCCGAAACTGCGCCCTTCACCCTTGTTGATATCCTTGAGCCCGGCCCCGATCATCTTCTCGGCCATCGAGCGCGAGGTCTCGACCTTGGGGTCACACGTATCCACGAGCTTTCCGCCGCGCAGAATAGTCGCTGTGTCACACAGCGCCTTAATCTCATGCAGCTTGTGCGAGATATAAAGGATCGAGCAGCCTTCGCTCGCCAGCTGGCGCAGTACGGTGAACAGCTGCTCCACTTCCTGCGGCGTCAAAACCGAAGTCGGCTCATCCATAATCAGCAGTTTTGGATTGAGCAGCAGCGCGCGCACGATTTCGATACGCTGGCGTTCGCCCACCGAAAGCGTTGCAACGGTACGGTGCGGATCAAGCGTCAGCCCATAGGTCTGCATGATCTGCCGCGTCCGCTCTTCGAGCTCACGCTGCGGGATCTTCGCATCCATGCCGAGCGCGATATTTTCGAGAACGGTCAGCGCTTCAAACAGCGAGAAGTGCTGGAACACCATGCCGATGCCCAGCTTGCGCGCGGCCTTTGGGCTCTGCACGACAGTGGGAACCCCATTCCAGCGGATCTCGCCGGCATTGGGCTGCATGATGCCATAAATCATTTTCACGAGGGTGGACTTACCCGCCCCGTTCTCACCGAGAAGCGCGTGAATTTCACCCGGCTTGACCGAAAACGACACATTGTCGTTGGCCAGAACGCCTGGGAATTGCTTGGTGATACCGCTCAGTTCGAGCCGATTGGGCAGGTCAGAAACCACGCGCCACTCCCGTTTGTTCAAAGGAGGAATTGTCACGTGCACAAATGCCCTGACTTCCAACATGTGCCATAATTTCAGCTGCGGCGAAGGCCGCTATAACGGCGGGGCGTTTGTCGCCAAGGCCCTGCGCGCCGATAGGTAAAATGAGCTTGTTCAACGCCAATGCGTCACCCCCTTGGTCACGATACCAGCGCGTGAACTTTGCTCTTTTCGTTTGTGAGCCGACCATTCCAACATAGGCAGTGTCACGTCGCGACAATGCTTCATGTGCAATGAGAAAATCCAAAGCGTGATCATGCGTGACGATCACAAAGCTGCTGCCCGCTGGCGCCTGGCGCACAATCATCTCGGGCATAGCGACAAGTCGAGAAGCGATTTGAGGCGCAAGTGCAGCCAGCTCCTCTTTGCGCGTATCAATCACCTCAAGCCTCACTGGCATAAGCGAGAGAATGTGCGCCAAGACACGGCCAACATGGCCCGCGCCAAAAACAAATACGCTCGGACGTTGCGCCAGTTCGGCCTCGCACCGCGCCACAAGCTCGGCCCGCATCGTGTCGGTAACATAAGAAAGGTCGACACGAACACGCCCGCCACAACACTGGCCGATTTCGGGGCCCAAAGGCACGTCCATGACCTCATGCGCGCGCCCTGCTGTGATCAGCCGGCGCGCGTGGTCAATAACCATATATTCAAGGGCACCGCCACCTATAGTCCCAAGCGCGAGTGTCGCGCCCACCACCATGAAAGTGCCTTCCGCGCGTGGCGAGGAGCCTTTCACATGCGTGATCTCGCACAATATGGCGTCGGGATTTTCGGCGAAAAATGCGCTGAGAGCTTGGGGAGTCATGATTCTCCCCCGTAGGCGCGGCCGGGCAGTTCCCCTCCCCCAATTTGGGGGAGGTACGGTGGGACACCAGACTTTGCGCCCACCGAGTTTTTCACGCGCGCGTCTCCGCTTGGAGTCGCTCTACGCCCATCAACACGCGCTCGGGCGTAATCGGCGTATCAAGGCGCGGCGCGATTCTATAATCGGCCACGCTGGCCACAGCCATGCCCAATGCTTCAGCCACACTCATGGCCAGCATAAAGGGCGGCTCACCGACCGCTTTGGATCGACCTATGGTCGGTTCTTTGTTCACCGACCACTCCGCCAGCTTCACGTTGAAGACCGGCGGGATATCAGAAGCCAAAGGGATTTTGTAGGTGGAAGGGGCATGAGTCCGGAGCTGTCCCTTAGAATCCCACACTAATTCTTCGCTGGTGAGCCATCCCATCCCCTGAATGAAGCCGCCTTCGACCTGTCCAACGTCGATAACGGGGTTCAGCGACTTGCCGACATCATGCAAAATATCGACTCGGTCGACGGTATATTCACCCGTCAGCGTGTCGATGGTGACCTCGCTCACCGATGCCCCATAGGCATAATAATAGAACGGTCGACCACGGCCCGCTGCACGATCCCAATTGATATCCGGGGTCTTGTAAAATCCCGCTGCCGAAAGCTGAACGCGGTTCAGATAGGCCGAAGCCACCAGTTCACCAAACGGCACGAAGGTGGACCCTGCCTGCAATCCACCCTGCACCCACGAGCACTCGCTCTCTGAAACCTTGTGCAACGCCGCCCCATGGGCGACCAGCCGAGCCTTAATCTGATCACAGGCGTTGAGCGCCGCCATACCATTAAGGTCAGTGCCCGAAGAGGCAGCCGTCGCCGAGGTATTGGGAACCTTCCCCGTGGAAGTCGCCATGATCTTGACGGTGTCGAGATTGATGCCAAAGGCATCGGCAACCACCTGCGCCACCTTGGTGTGCAGCCCCTGCCCCATTTCTGTGCCGCCATGCGAAAGATGGACCGAGCCATCCTTATAGACATGCACCAAAGCACCAGCCTGATTGTACCAGGTCGCCGTGAACGAAATCCCAAACTTCACCGGGGTCAGCGCAATGCCCTTTTTGAGCACTTTGCTGGTCTTGTTGAAGGCGATCACCGCCCGGCGACGCGCCTGATAATCAGCGCTGGCTTCCAGCTCCTCCACCACGCGATCAACGACATTGTCGGTCACCGTTTGATGGTAGGGCGTAATATTGTCGGTGTCCGTGCCGTAGAAATTGGCCTTGCGAATGTCGAGCGGGTCTTTGCCCAGCGCATAGGCGATGTCTTCTACCCAGCGCTCCGCCGCCAACATGCCCTGCGGCCCACCAAAACCACGGAACGCGGTGTTCGAAACAGTATTGGTATAAAGCGGCTGCGACCGCAGACGCACCGCCGGATACCAATAGGCATTATCCGCATGGAACAATGCGCGGTCTGTTACCGGCCCCGAAAGATCGGATGAGAATCCCGCGCGCGCCGCATAGTTTGCGTCAACGGCGAGAATTTTGCCGGTCTCATCATAGCCAACGTCATAATCGACCACGAAGTCATGGCGCTTGCCGGTCGCCTGCATATCGTCGTCCCGGTCCGGACGGATTTTACAAGCGCGGTTCCACTTCTTCGCCGCCAGCGCGGCGACAGCAGCAAAGAGATTGCCCTGCGTTTCCTTGCCGCCAAAGCCACCGCCCATGCGGCGGATATTGATGGTCACAGCATGGTGGCGAATGGCCAAAACCTGCGCCACCATCAATTGCACTTCGCTCGGGTGTTGGGTCGAGGCGTGGATGGTCACGTCCTCGTCTTCGCCCGGAATGGCGAGTGCAATCTGCCCCTCCAGATAGAAGTGATCCTGCCCGCCGATCGTCATTGCGCCTTGAACGCGACGCGGCGCGCTGGCGAGGCCTGCCTCAACGTCGCCCCGTTCCAGCTTGAGCGGTTCGGTCACGAGCTTTCCGCCCGCGCCCTGCGCTGCGCGGACATCGAGCGCATGCGGCAGGTCTTCGTAGTCGATCTTGACCAGCTGTGCGGCGCGGCGCGCGGCGTCGCGCGTGTCTGCCACCACCGCAAACATCGGCTGGCCCCAGAAGTGCACCTTACCAACCGCGAAAATGGGTTCGTCATGCTTATGGCTCGGCGAGACGTCATTCTCGCCCGGAATATCCTCCGCCGTCAGCACGCCGATAACGCCGGGCGCCGCGCGAACGGCATCGAGATCAATCGACTTGATCGTGGCATGGGCGCGGGTCGACAGGCCCAAATAGGCGTGCATCGTGCCCACAGGCTCGATCATATCGTCGATATATTCTGCCGTCCCGGTCACATGCTTGGGGCCGCTGTCATGGCGCGTATTGGCATGCAGCACAGCCAATGAAATTTCGGAAGAATGCTTATTCATCATGCCACCTCACGGCTCAACCGCTCAGCGGTGCCTTCGGTCTCCATGAAAAACCGACGGAGCAGGTTCTTGGCAGCCAACAGACGATAGTCCGCCGAGGCGCGCATATCGCTAATGGGCTGATAATCCTCGCCAAACAACGGTAGAACCGCCTCAATCGTTTCTTCCGACCAGGCCTTGCCCATCAGCGCTGCTTCCACCACCGCGGCGCGCTTTGGCGTCGCCGCCATGCCGCCAAAAGCGATACGCGCCGAGGTCACCACACCATTGTCGGTCCCCACGCGGAAGGCCCCACACAGCGATGAAATATCCTCTTCCTTACGCTTGGCGACCTTGTAGACGGCGTAGTGTTCACCCGCAGGCAGCCTAGGCACAAAGAGGCTTTCGACAAACTCACCCGGCCCACGATCCTGCTTGCCATAGGCAACGAAGTAATCCTCAAGCGCCATTTCGCGCCGCTCATTGCCTTTGCGCAGCGTCAATCGCGCACCCAGCGCAATAAAGGTCGGCGGAGTGTCCCCGATGGGCGAGCCATTGGCGATATTGCCGCCCAGCGTACCCATATTGCGCACCTGTTCCCCGGCAAAGCGGCTCCAAAGCTCACGCAATTGCGGGAAATGCTCTTCGATCGTCGGCAGCGCTTCCGAATAGGTCACGCCCGCCATAAAATTCACGCCCGCGTCCGAGACCGTAACAGCCTTCAGCTCTTGCAGATGATTGATAAAAATCACCGGCCCAATGCGACGCATGAACTTGGTCACCCACAGCCCAACGTCCGTTGAACCGGCGACGATCCGCGCTTCCGGATATTGCGCATAAAGCTGCGCCAGATCATCCAGACTTGCGGGAATGATGATGCGATTTTCATCCGCACCAATATCGACGCGCCCTGTCTGGCTCAACGCGATCAGCCTATCCTTGACCGCAATCCGCTCGGCCCACAGCACATCGCCCTGCGGCAGGCCATAGCTCGAAATCGCCTCAGCCGCGCGAATGATTGGCGCATAGCCGGTGCAGCGACAAAGATTGCCCTGCAATGCTTTCTCGATAGCCGAGCGCGTTGGGTGCGGGTTCCGCATCCACAAGCCATAAAGGCTCATGACAAACCCCGGCGTACAGAAACCACACTGGCTCCCGTGCTGATCCACCATCGCCTGCTGCACCGGATGGAGCTGGCCATTCCCCCCCCGCAAATGCTCAATGGTGACGACGTGGCAGCCATTGAGGCTCCCCAGCAGTCGAATGCAGGCTGTTACGCTGTCATAAATGACTTCATCGCCAAAAACGCGACCAACCAATACCGTACAGGCACCGCAATCGCCCTCAGCACAGCCCTCTTTCGAGCCGCGCAGTCGGCGCTCAAGGCGCAACCAATCGAGCAGCGTCTGATCAGGCGCCACATCCGTCAGGGCAATATCTTCACCATTGAGCAAAAAGCGAATGGCGTTGGTCACGTCTACCAAGGCTCAACTCCCGCGGTAGGTCGAATACGCAAATGGGCTGACAAGCAGCGGCACATGGTAGTGCTTGTCTTCAGAAATCGTAAAACGGATCGGCACGACATCAAGGAACGGCGTTTCAATCTCAACGCCAATACGCTCGAAAAACTGCCCGACGTGGAAGCGGATTTCATATTCGCCGTGCTGGAACTCTTCGTCCAACAGGGGCTGATCTACGCGACCGTCAGAATTGGTGTAGCTATCAACAAGATGATGCGTGTGGTCGCCATGAACATAGTGAAGTTCAAGGCGCATACCCCGCGCCGGCGTACCATGCATTGTATCGAGAACATGGGTCGTAAGGCGTCCGCCTGCCATGTTGCTACTCCTATTCGTCGTCCCCCCAAGACCATAGCATTTAGCAATCTTGCGGCTAGCCCAATTTCACACAGGAAAGCCAGAAGTTACCCAGACATATTTGCCTGCCTAATTTTTAGCCTTCACCCCGCCTTAGACAGGTGCCACACTCCCCCTCAGGACACCATGCACGATCAAGGCTTTGCGAGGAGCGCCCGTGGCTATGAACCCTAAAATATCAGACCTAAAACCCGATGCTGATGGCGTCACCCGCCTCAGTGGTGGCAATCCTCAAATCGCCAAAGGCTATGGCGATGAGGTGGTGCAGAACTACATCGCCGCCCTCACCGGTTGGCAGCAACGCGAAGCCAAAATCATCGATAGCCTGATCACCGCAGCTGTTCCCAATGTGCTCAAGGCGGTGAAGTGGAACTCGCCGATGTATGGCGTCACCGAGCACCACTATTTCACCTCCTTCCATGCCATGAAAAACTACCTCAAACTTGGCTTCTTCAATGGTGGGCAGCTCGTGCCACCGCCACCAGAGCCGTCCAAAAATCCAGACGTGCGCTATCTCCATGTCACCGAGGCGGGCTTTGATCACGCCCAGTTCTCCGCCTGGATAAAAGCCGCTGCTCTGCTCCCCGGCGAGAAAATGTAGCCATGGCTTTTCCTCGCATCAGCAAGGCCGACCTCGCCACCGGCGCGACGCCCTCCCAACTGATTGACCAGCGGATTGCTGACCTCCCCGGCTGGCGCGGCGAAACCCTCGCCCTTTTGCGCAAGCTCATCCACGAAGCACTGCCCGATGTCATCGAAGAGTGGAAATGGGGTCAGCCGGTCTGGTCTCACAATGGCATTTTGTGCACCGGCGAGGCCTATAAAGCCGCCATAAAAACCACCTTCCCAAAGGGCGCATCGCTGCCCGACCCCTCTGGTATCTTTAACGCCAGTCTGGAGGGCAATGCCCGCCGCGCCATCGACTTCACCGAAGGCGGAACGATAGATCACGACGGATTTAAAGACCTCATCCGCGCCGCCGCTTCTTTGAACAAGCAGAGTGCAAAATAGGCATTGTTGATAACTCGCGAAAGAAACGCGCTTCGCCGAAAGATTTTGCACTTAAACCCGCTAGCCTAAGTGCAAACCTGCTCCTACCATCATGCAGAATTATTCGACGCTGATGGATACCGCAGATGCTTCGCTACCCCCGCAATATGCACGGTTATGGCGCCAATCCCCCCAATGCCAATTGGCCCGGTGGTGCGCATGTCGCGGTGCAGTTTGTCCTCAATTATGAAGAGGGCGGCGAAAACAATATTCTGCACGGCGATGGTGCGTCGGAAGCCTTCCTCGTCGACGTTCTCGGCGCGCAGCCTTGGCCAGACCAACGCCATGCCAATGTCGAGAGCATGTATGAATATGGCTCGCGCGCTGGCTTCTGGCGCCTCCATCGCCTCTTCACGCAGGCCGGTCTCCCCGTCACCGTCTATGGCGTCGCCACTGCGCTCATGCGTGCGCCAGCGCAGGTTCAGGCCATGCTCGACGCTGGTTGGGAAATCGCCAGCCACGGTCTCAAATGGGTCCAGCATAAGGACATGCCGCCCGCTGAAGAACGCCGCCAGATCGCCGAAGCCATTCGCCTCCACACCGTCGCCACCGGCACCCCGCCGCAAGGCTGGTACACAGGCCGCTCCAGTCTCAACACCGTCGATCTTGTCACTGAAACAGGCTCAATGGCCTATATCTCCGACACCTATGACGACGACCTGCCCTATTGGCGGCTTCACGGCGACCGCCCGCAATTGATCATCCCCTATACGCTCTCGGCCAATGACATGCGCTTTGTCACGCCCCCGGGCTTTGACACGGGCGACGAGTTCTTCACCTTCCTCAAGGACAGCTTTGACTGCCTTTATGCCGAAGGTCAGGCCGGCAGCCCCAAGATGATGTCCATCGGCCTCCACTGCCGCCTCGTCGGTCAGCCGGGGCGCTTTCAGGGCCTCAAGAAGTTCGTTGATTACATCAAAACCTTCGACAAGGTCTGGGTCCCCACCCGCCTTCAAATCGCCGAGCATTGGGCCAAGGAACACCCTTTCATTGCGCAGGATGTGCTCCCCAGCACGCTCGACCGCGACGATTTCATTTCCCGCTACGGCTCGATCTTCGAGCATTCGCCCTGGATCGCCGAGCGCGCTTGGGATGGTGAATTAGGTCCCGCCAATGACACCGCTCAGGGCCTCCACTTCGCCCTACGCAGTCAATTCCGCATGGCAACAGACGACGAACGCATGGGCGTTCTGCGCGCCCACCCTGATCTCGCGGGCAAGCTCGCCGCTGCCAAGCGCCTCACGGCTGAAAGCACTGCCGAACAAAAGTCCGCCGGTCTCGACGCCCTCACCGACCAAGAGCGCGAAACCTTCACGCGCCTCAACACCGCTTACGTCGACAAATTCGGTTTCCCCTTCATCATCGCCGTGCGCGACCACACCAAGGCGTCGATCTTGGCGAACTTCGAAACCCGGCTCGCAAACACCGCCGAGCAGGAGTTCACCACCGCCTGCCGTCAGGTCGAGCGCATCGCTCTCCTTCGTCTCAGCGCCGTCCTGCCCTAAGCCGCGCCCTGCCCTTTGTCCGAAATTTTGCCCGAGCCCGAGATGTCATCACAGTACGCATCACCCCCTGCAGGCCTACCCAGCCAAATGGCGCTTCACACCCAGCGCGCGGTTTTCACCGAGGCCTATGCCGTGCTCCCTCATGGGACGATGCGCGACATCGTCATCTCCTATCTCCCCCATTGGCGTCTCACCCGCCTTTGGGTCATCGCTCGCCCCTTGAGCGGCTTTGCCGAGACCTTCTCGCAATACATTATGGAAGTTGCCCCGCAGGGGGGCAGCGATAAGCCAGAGGGCAATCCAGAGGCCGAAGGCGTCATTTTCGTTGTCGCTGGCGAGATCACCCTCACCATCGAGGGCACTGAGCATACGCTCACTGAAGGCGGCTACGCCTTCCTGCCTCCCGGCTGCAACTGGACCGCCGTCAACAACGGCACCGAGTTCTGCCGCTTCCATTGGATCCGCAAAAAATACGAACGCGTCGAAGGCGTCGATGTGCCGGAGGCCTTCGTCACTTCCGATAAGGTCGAACCCATCCGCTGGATGCCCGGCTCAAACGATCGTTGGGGCACGACACGGTTCGTCGAGCCGATCGACCTGCGCCACGACATGCACGTCAACATCGTCACTCTCGAGCCGGGCGCGGTCATCCCGTTCGAGGAAACCCATGTGATGGAGCACGGCCTTTACGTCCTCGAAGGCAAGGCCGTCTATCGCCTCAACCGCGACTGGGTCGAAGTCGAACCCGGCGATTTCATGTGGCTCCGCGCCTTCTGCCCGCAAGCCTGCTACACGGGCCCGGAACGCTTCCGCTATCTGCTCTACAAAGACGTCAACCGTCACGCCAAGCTGCCGTTTTGATCATGAACGATCGCACACTTCGCATCGAGCCGCTCACCGCAGAAGCCTTTGCCCCCTTCGGTCAGGTGATCCAGACCGAGGGCTCAAACCACTTCACCATCAATCGTGGCATGACCGAGCGCTACCATGATCTGGCCACGATCCAATTGGGCGGCACCGATCCCCGCCCGATTATTTCGCTCTTTGCTGGCCAGCCATACGCCCTACCGCTCAGCCTTGATATGGTCGAACGTCACCCCTTGGGCAGCCAGGCCTTCTACCCCACGAGCGCTGCCTCATGGCTTGTCATCGTAGCGGAGAACGAAGACGAAAAGCCGGTGCGCATCCGTGCTTTCCGTCCGGCTCCGGGGCAAGGGGTCAACATCGCCATCAACACTTGGCATGGCGTGCTTTGCCCCATCGAAAAGCCAGCAAATTTCATCGTCATTGACCGCGGCGGACTAGACAGGAATCTCGAGGAACATTTCTTTGATGACCCCTGGCTTGTGGACGCTTAATCTCGCCGCAAAAATACTTTACCCCTGATGGCGAACGGAAATGCTACCTCGCCTTCTCTTCCGTTCGGTGATGGAGTTGCTCATGCGCACATGGATCATGCTCACCCTTTGCAGTGTTTTGCTCGCCACCCCCGCTCTGGCGCAAGCAACCACGCTAACCGGCGACGTGACCTATCGCGAGCGCATTGCCCTGCCCATTCCCGCTGAGCTTGTCGTCACCCTCGTCGAGTTGACAACCGGCACGCAAATCGCCAGCGCCACCGCGCCAATTCCAGATCGGGGTCAGGTTCCACTATCCTATTCGCTGAATCTGCATCAGCAGCCTGCGCCCGAAAACCACTATGGCCTTGTGGCCAAAATCCTCAGCCGTGGCGCCGTAGTCTTCCAGAATTATGATCCCATCGCCGTCGACCCTGCTTCTCCCAAGCAGACGACAATTTTCGTGCATCGCGCTGGCGATGTGCAGCCCCTCATCGAAGAACCACAGGTTCTCAATTTCAACGCCATGACCCCAACCACGTCTCCGCTTATTGATACCGATTGGACAGTTCAGTCGGTCAACGGACAAGCCATTGAAGGTCCGCGCAAGCCCTCAATCGGCTTTGATCATGAAGGTCGCGTCTACGGAACCGGCGGCTGCAATCGCTATTTCACGACCGCGACAATCGCCGGAACAGCGATCAGCTTCGGCGTCGGTGGCACCACAAACATGGCCTGCGACGCCGCCACAATGGGCCGGGAAGCTGCGTTCTTTTCAGCGCTTGCCGAAATCGTTGGCTTTGTTCGCCAAGACGATGTGCTGCAGCTCATTGGCACGTCTGGTGCGGTTCTCCTCGAGCTGTCCCGCAACGCCGCCGCTTAACCAAGTTCATCATCTCTCGCTAATATTCGAACCTTTTCATCAAGAGTCACGTTCCCCCCTCAACTGATTAGTTGTTCGTGGGAAAGCGTGATGTCCGATCCATCTCTTTTTTCCGGGAGCCCTTCACCGCTCCTGGCTATATTTACCGATTTCGATGGCACGCTGGTCGAGCTAGCCGAAACCCCTGATGCTATTCATGTTCCGACCGAGCTGGCGGAACGTTTGGCGCGGGCGATCAACGAATTCGATCACGCCTTTGCCATCCTCACAGGGCG
Source organism: Devosia sp. WQ 349K1 (assembly GCF_016595685.1). Taxonomy (NCBI): domain Bacteria; kingdom Pseudomonadati; phylum Pseudomonadota; class Alphaproteobacteria; order Hyphomicrobiales; family Devosiaceae; genus Devosia; species Devosia sp. WQ 349K1. Next base: position 127,073 of record NZ_JAENGO010000002.1, read on the forward strand.
CGAAATCGCCGACATCGACACCTATCTGGGCGAGTTGCATCTCCCCATCGCCGGTGCTCATGGCGCGCAACGCCGTCGCGCCGATGGCAGTTTTGAAGAAGTCTTGGAAATCTACACCAAGGGCGCTTCCGAAATTGCGCAAGCCTTGGCCCTGATCGTGGCGGAGAACGAAGGCCTCATTCTCGAAGAGAAAGATGGCGCCGTTGCCCTGCATTATCGCCAAGCACCCGAGCTTGAAGAGCTGTGCCGCGAGGCCATGACCGAGGTGCTCACGGCCCATTCGATCTTCACCATGGTGCCGGGCAAAATGGTTTTCGAAGCTCGCCCTGCCGGTTTCGACAAAGGCAATGCCCTGCGCGCCTTCATGCAGGAGGCACCTTTTGCTGGGCGCACGCCGATCTTCATCGGCGATGATGTGACCGATGAAGATGCCTTCCGCGCCGCGCAGGAATTGGGCGGCATTGGCATCAAGCTTGGACCTGGTGATACCGCAGCGCGCATGCGCATTGCCGACGTCGCCTCTGTCAATGCTCTGATCGAAGGTCTCATCGACATCGCCAGCCGTAGCGCAACCGCACAGACCGACACCACACCGCCGGAGACCATCACCCACTGATCGGAGCCTTGAGCTCCGATCCCTAGATCGAGAAAAACCCGAAAGACCTATGAGCCGTATAGTTATTGTTTCCAATCGCACCCCCGCCAAAGGCCCAGCCGCTGGCGGTCTCGCAGTCGCACTCAAAAAAGTACTCGCCGAACGTCAGGGATTTTGGTTCGGCTGGTCTGGCAAGCTCACCGAGAGCCCAAGTCCCACCGCGCAAATTCAAGACGTCGATGGTCTGGCGGTCGCCCAGATCGACCTGACCCGCGACGATCATCAGGCCTATTACTCTGGCTTTGCCAATTCCATCATCTGGCCCAGTTTCCACCTTCGGCTCGATCTCACCACCATCGAGAGCCACTGGTACGAAGGCTATCGCCGCGTCAATGCGCAGTTCGCCGCCGCGCTCGCCAAACTCTTAAGACCCGACGACATTATCTGGGTGCACGACTACCATCTGATCCCGCTGGCCACCGAATTGCGCCGTCTTGGCGTCCGCAATCGCATCGGCTTTTACCTGCACATCCCGTTCCCGACGCCGGATGCGCTCTATGCCATTCCCCATCACACCGATCTCATGCGCGATCTCTCGCACTATGATCTTGTCGGCATGCAGGCCAAGCGCGACGTTGCCGCCTTTATGGAGTTCGCCGAGCACCAAGCCCCGCCAACCTTTGCCTCAAGCGCAAATCACCACGTCGATTTCTCCCGCACCGAAATCGTCGCTTTCCCCATCGGCTCTGATCCGGATGCTTTCGCAAGCCTCTCGGTCAGCCCCGCTGCGCAAAAGATGATCACGCGCATGCGCCGTTCCTTGGGCGATCAGCGGCTCATTCTCGGGGTTGATCGTCTCGATTATTCCAAAGGCCTGCCGCAGCGCGTTGAAGCCTATGAAAAGTTCCTGGCTCACAACGCGAGCTTCCGCCGCGGCGTGCATTTCCTACAGGTCGCGCCGCCCTCGCGCGACACCATCAAGGAATATCAAGCCACTTCTGAAACCTTGGATGCCGTTTGTGGTCGGGTGATGGGCAAGTTTGCCGAGCCAGATTGGCAACCCCTCACCTATGTCAAACGGGCCTATGGACAACCAAGCCTGGCGGGTCTTTATCGCCTCGCGCGCGTCGGACTGATCACGCCCCTCCGCGACGGCATGAACCTTGTGGCGCACGAATATATCGGCTCGCAAGACCCCGAGGACCCGGGCGTACTGATCCTCTCGCGCTTCGCCGGAGCGGCCGAAATCTTCCCAGCCGCGCTTCAGGTCAATCCCTTCGACACCGACGAAAGTGCCGAGGCGATCCGCGTTGCACTCGAAATGGGGCTTGAGGAACGGCGTGCTCGCTACGAGGCACTCATGGCTGCCGCCCGCAAACACAATGTCGGTGATTGGGCTGAAGAGTTTCTCGCCCACCTCTCCCGCAAGACCGGGTACAGCGCTCACCAGCACGACCATTTTTATCTCAATTCGGTCGCCTGATACCCCAAGCAGACAATAAAAAAGGCGGCCCGTGAGCCGCCTTTTTCGTGATCTTTAGCCGTCGCGACGATTGCGCGCTGCGGTCTTTTTAGCCGCTGTGCTCCAGCGCTGCTTGGTCTTGAGACCATCTGCGCGTGGTGGCTTAATCGACTTAGCCGGAGCCAATGGGTTCTTCGGATCGCGAGCAACGCCTTCGCGTGCTGCCCCGCCCTTGCTGCGCTCACCACCCGGACGTGGGGTGTTGAACTTGCGCGGATTTGGCTTCGGATTGCGTGCAGTACGCGCACCAGCCGGAGCACCCGGGCTCGTGCGTGCGCCACGCGGAGCTGCATCCGTTTCGACCAAGTTCACATCGCCCGAGACTGGCAGCGTACGACGGATGAGGCGTTCCACATCGCGCAGCTTGGCCTTTTCCGAGCCATCAACGAGAGTGATCGCGATGCCGCTTTCCCCGTTACGACCGGTACGACCGATACGGTGAACGTAGTTTTCCGGATCGTCTGGCAGTTCGTAGTTCACGACGTGGGTGATGCCCTTAACGTCGATACCGCGCGCTGCAATGTCGGTCGCAACCAGAATGCGAACCTGACCGGTAGCAAAGCCCTTGAGAGCTGCCTGACGGGCGTTCTGGCTCTTATTGCCGTGAATAGCCGCTGCTTCATGACCATCGATGGCAAGGTTCTTCGCCACGCGGTCGGCGCCATGCTTGGTGCGTGAGAAGATGATGACGCGTTCCATGCCTTCCTTCTCGTCGGCGAGCAGGTCGTTGAGAACGCCACGCTTTGCCTTCGAACCGGACATGATTACGCGCTGGTCGATCTTGACCACGGTCGAACCCTGCGGCGCCGCTTCAACCTTGATCGGTTCCTTCAGCAGCGTCTTGGCCAGATCTTCGATTTCCGCCGGCATGGTCGCCGAGAACAGCATGGTCTGACGACGCAGACCGATCTGCTTGGCGATAGCACGGACCGGGGCAATAAAGCCCATGTCGAGCATGCGGTCAGCTTCGTCCAGCACCAGCCAACGGGTTTCGTTGAGCTTGATCTTGTTGTCGTCCAGCAGGTCCTTGAGGCGGCCCGGCGTTGCAATCACAACGTCAACGCCCTTGGCGATCTTGCCAACCTGATGGTAGCGCGACACGCCGCCGAGCACGAGAACGGTATCAAGGCGCATCTTGGAACCTGCGAACTTGCGCATGTTCTCTTCGATCTGCACGGCCAATTCGCGGGTCGGCGCCAGGATCAGCGCACGGGTGGTCATTGGGCGTGGACGGCCGGTCAGGCCCATGAGGCCAGCAAGGATTGGCAGGCCGAAAGCCGCCGTCTTGCCCGAGCCGGTTTGGGCGATGCCCAGCATGTCACGGCCTTCCAACAGCTTTGGAATAGCCTGCGATTGAATCTTGGTTGCTTCAGTAAAACCACCTGCAGTCAGGCTGGTGGTGAGCTGTTCGGGCAAACCCAATTCGATGAAAGAAGTCAAACGTGTGTCTTTCTTGCTGCGCGATACAACGCGCCAGCGCACCGCACAGCGGCCGCCGAATAAAATTCTGCAAACGGGCGATAGAGTTATCGCGCGGGTGCTGGCTCAAGCCCGGAGCCTGTTGCTTCCGGGATGACTTCGCCGCTCACCGCTTAAGTAAGAAGAGAAGCCCATCATCGGCCTTTCCGGCCGGGGACGTGGCCCTCATATGGGCGAGAGATCACAAAAACGCAAGGTTTTTCGAGTGTGCGCCTGCGCATACCCTTCATGCGTCCCACTTGCCTTGGCGCGATGACAGTGCGATCTAGCACCATGATCCGCGCCCTTGTTCTTCTCGCCCTGCTCGCCCTTCCCGCCAGTACTCTGGCTTCCGAATGGCGTTACACCGACGGCGCGGGCACAGAAGTCGTCCTTGCAGAACCGCCTCAGCGCATTGTTGCGCATGCTAGCGTGGCTGCCGCACTTATTCCCCTGGGCATCGAGCCCGTCGGCATTCTGCTCAACGGCCAACCCTCGCTCGAGCGCGCCCTCGAGGGCGTGGACGTTTCCCACATTCCCGTCGTCTCGCAAGGCTGGGGTGAGATCGACGCCGAGGCCATTCTTGCCCTCGCGCCCGACATCATCATCACCGAATACGCGCCAGAGTATTATTCCTATGCTGGCGGCACCCATGAGGAGCCGTTCAAATCCCGGCTGGAAGCCATTGCGCCCCTCATCGGCATCGCCACGCCCAATTCAACTCTCGCGACGATTGTTGAGTATGAAAGCTTTGCGCGTAGCCTCACAGACAGTGTCAATGAAGAGCGCCTTGCTGCCGATAAAGCCGCTTTTGAAAAAGCCCGCGACGCTCTCATCGCCACTGCGGCCAGCAAATCCGATTTGACGGTCCTGCCCATTTCGCCCGGCCGTTCAGAGATCGCCCTTGGCGTCGCCAGCCGCTTTGGCGAACTGGTCGATTTCCGCAACTGGGGCGTCAACATTGTCGAGCTGGTCCCCACCTCCGGCGACTATCACGCCACCAGCTGGGAAAACATTCGCAATTACGACAGCGACATCCTGCTCATCGATGATCGTTGGGGCATAGCCTCGCTCGCAACCATCACCGAAAACCCACTCGGCGCGCGCATCCCCGCCATCATAGCCCAGCAAACCGGCAACTGGCCCGCCGGCTGGATCCGCAGTTATCGCGTCTACGCGCAGGAAATCGACAAGATCACGAGCCTCCTTGAGCGCAGCGAAAAGCTCTAAATCCCGCCGTACCAATCATAGCCATTATCTTCCCAATACCCCCCCTTGCCGAGGCCGATCTTGGAGAGATCATCCACGAGTTCAATGGTGTGGAGATATTTCGGCTGCTTATAGCCCAGCGCCCGCTCGATCCGCAGCCGCACCGGCGCGCCATTGCTCACAGGCAGCGTCTCATCATTGAGCCCATAGGCCAAAATCGTTTGCGGGTGGTAGGCGTCAACGAGGTCGGAGCTGGTGTAATAGAGAATGTCGCCGCTCAGCGTGCGCTGGATATTGTCAAAGCAATGGTAAACGCAATAACGCGCGCCATCTTTCACCCCTGCCTCATCGAGCAGCGCCCCAAGTTGGGTGCCGGTCCACTTGGCGATGCAGCTCCAGCCTTCAACACAATCATGCCGCGTAATCTGCGTGCGCGAGGGCATATTGCGCAATTCCGCCAGCGAATAGCTCACCTCGCGCTCCACCATCCCCTTGATGGTCAAGCGATAGGGCTCAAAATTGGCCATGCGCAGGAAATTGTACTCGGCGGTCGTTGGTTCGGTTGAGCCATTGGGCTTCATGCCCTGCCGAATTTCGCTTTCGCTATATTCGGGCGACAGCACTTGCTCCCCGATCAGCGCCCGCTGCGCCCTGTAGGTCAGCACATTGGCGCTTTCCATAACTTCACGGATCGGATCGCCGCGTCGCGCCAGAAAATCGAACGGCTTACAGCCAGTCAGCGCCAGTCCCGCGCCCACCGCGCTGCCACCCAGAAGGAGCTTACGCCGATTGAGAATGAGCTTGCTCATAGCTTGTCCTTCTCCTGAATTGGCGTATCGGGGCTGGTCCGATAGCGTCCCGTGATCATCGAGCGCAGATTGTTCAGCGGCCCGGAGACAATCACCATGATCACATGGACGACGAAAAACAGCACCAGAAGCGCCATGGCGATAAAGTGGATAGTGCGCGCCGTCTGTCGCCCCCCGAACAGGTCCAGCAGCCACGGAAATCCTGCATTCATACCCGGGCTCATGCACAGCCCGGTCAGGATAATCGCTGGAAACAGCACAACGAAGACGATGAAATAGGTGAGCTTTTGCAAAGGCGCGTAGCGTCGTCCGTGTTTGATCCGGAACCGCAGATGGTTCCAGATGTCACCTGGCAGGCCCCGCCAATCGCCCTTTTTCGGGATAATGTCGCGCTCAATATGCCCATTGAGCACGCTGGCCACAAACCAGACGAACATCGTGCCGACGAAAATCCAGCCAAAGAAGAAGTGCACCACCCGCCCGGTCGCCAGATCGCGGAACGAGGGAATGGTCACAGCCCCCGGAAAGGCCACAAAATCGGGCCGCACGGCCGATCCGCTCATGCCCAAAACGCCGGTGGTATCAAAGGTCTGCCCGAAGACGGTCGTCTGTCCGCGCGGACCCGCAGGCGTATTGACCGCCCTGATATCGAGAATGGCGTTGTCGAACTCAAAGCCAGATTGCTGGCCGATATAGAGCGTGGGGTGGGCGTTGAAAATCTGCAAGCCAGAGCACAGCAGAAAGAATAGGCAGATCACCCAGGACCAATGGGTTAACCGCGTCCAGATCGATTGCCGATAGACCAGCGGCCCTTTGGTCGCTGGTGTGGTTTTTTCTGCGTTCAACGCCACGGTATTCGCCTCCTCAAGAGAGATAAGCGTCCGCGCCACTCATGCGGCGCGGTAGGCACTTCACGCTAAACGTCGCGTGCCGCCCAATTCATACCACGGCGGATGATGGTTGCCATATTAGGGTTTTCGAATTCTTTGGCTTGGTGGCCTAAAGTCATGTGGAACACGCGGCCCTGGCCGTACTGCCGCTTCCAGACGACAGGCATAACGACGCCCTTGGTCCAAGCGGCGTGCTCACCCGAAAATGTCGTCGTCGCCAGCACTTCGATCGATGGATCGACATGCATGTAATATTGCTCGGACGTGTATGGGAACGACTTGATCCCCGCCATGATCGGATCTTCCGGCCGCGCCACATCGACCGTGTAGTCGATGATATCGCCCGGATGCGCCACCCACTGGCCACCGACCATGAATTGATACTCGACGCTATCGCGAAACGCGTCGCTCATCCCCCCGTGATGCCCGGCAAGGCCCACGCCGTTTTCGACCGCCTTGGTCAGGTTCGCGACCTCGTCCTTGCCAATCTTGCTCATCGTGAAAATCGGGATAATCAACGACAGATTGGCAATATCAGGATCGGCAAAAGCGCTGGTCTCGGTTGAGGTGCGGACAGAATATCCGTCCTCATGGAGCCACCGACGATAAATCGTGGCGCACTCCTCAGGGTCATGCCCCTCCCAACCACCATAAACGATCAATGCACTGCGCATGCGCAATCCCCTGCAAATCAAACCGTGGCAACAATAACGGAGTGATCGGGAGATGTAAGCCCACTAAGCCAATTCATTGCCAAATCTAGCTACGCACCGCGGACAAGCCCTTAAGTCTCTTACTATAAAGAAAATTTCTCGCCCTCATCTTAGCGCCCCCACCAACCCACTCGATCCATCCCTCCGCCGACGAGTGGCAGGTTTGGCAGGCGTACTCTTGCCTCCCCTCAGCCCCTTCCCCAATCCCTCAACCCACCCGATCCATCCCTTCCCCTACCAGGGGGAGGCTAGGTGGGGGTCCCGGTGCCCTCCCTCCTCCTCCCCCAAAAAACACCGCACTTTGCACTGTTACAAAGACCTGCTTAACTACCCGCGCGTTCCGTGCCCGCCACGGATTGCAGCAAGGACAATGAACGAGGAATTACGGGGATGAAGAAACTGCTTTTGAGCGCCACCGCGCTCACGTTTTTCGCCGGTCTTTCTGGCACCGCCTATGCCGACTTCACACTGAACATCCTGCACATCAACGATTTCCACTCGCGGTTTGACCCGATCACGGGATCAGACTCCAATTGCAATGCGGAAACGGACGCCAAAGGCGAATGCTTCGGCGGCATCGCGCGATTGAAAACCATCATCGACGACACCCGCGAGAAATACACCTCGGGCAATTCGATTCTGCTGTCCGCGGGCGACAACTTCCAAGGCTCGCTCTATTACTCGACCTACAAGTCCAAGATCGTGGCCGACTTCTTCAACCAGATGGGCTTTGACGTCGTCGCCACCGGCAATCATGAATTTGACGACGGCCCTGAAGAGTTCCTCAAATTTATCGACGCTGCCGAGTTCCCAATCATTGGCGGCAATTTTGACGTCTCGCGTGACGACAACCTGCGCGGCAAGATCAAAGGCTCCTACGTCGTCGAAATCGGCGGCGAAAAGATCGGCATTATCGGCGCCACCGCCGAGGACACACCCGAAATCGCTTCCGTGGGCAATGTCGAATTCCACGACGTCATTCAATATGTCCGCGGCGCGGCCGAAGCGCTTGACGCCGCTGGCGTCAATAAAATCATCCTGCTCTCCCACATTGGCTATGGGGTAGACCTGCAAGTTGCCGCAGCGGTCCCGCTCGTCGACATCATTGTTGGTGGTCACAGCCACTCGCTGCTCTCGAACACTGCTGAAAACGCCGTCGGCCCGTATCCGACCATGGTCACCAATCCGGACGGAATTGAAGTCGCCGTCGTCCAAGCCAACCAATATGGCAAATATCTCGGCGATCTCTCGGTCACTTGGGACGACAATGGCGTTGTCACCAAGGCCGAAGGCGAGCCCTATCTGATCGACGCCACCGTCGTCGGCAATGAAGACTTCAAGACCCAGCTTGCCGATCTGGCTGGCCCCCTCGCCGAAATGGCAGCTGTCGTTGTCGGTTCCACCACCGCACCGCTCGAAGGCTCGCGTGAAGTCTGCCGCGTGCAAGAATGTAACCTCGGCAATCTGCTCGCCGAAGCGATCCTCGAGCGCACCAAAGATCAGGGCGCAACCATCGCTTTCCAGAACTCTGGCGGCATTCGCGCGTCCATCGACACCGGCGAAATCACCATGGGTGAAGTGCTGACGGTCCTGCCGTTCTCCAACACCCTCGCCACCGTCGAAGTCTCCGGCGCAGACGTCATTGAAGCGCTCGAAAACGCCGTCAGTGACGTCGAAAACGGCGCTGGCCGCTTCAGTCAGGTCGCGGGCATGAAGTATTCCTTCTCGCTCTCCAAGCCGGTGGGCGAGCGCATCTCCGACGTTCTGGTCAAGGGCGAAGGCGATGAATGGGTGCCGATCGACGAAGAGGCTGACTACATCATCGTCACCAATAACTTCGTCCGCGGCGGCGGTGACGGTTTTGGAGTTTTTGCCGAGGGCGAAGATCCATATGACTTCGGCCCACCACTTGAACAGGTTCTGGCCGATTACATCGCCGAGCACGGTGGCTCGTACACCCCATTCTTGGATGGTCGCATCACCCAGCTCGACTAACGCAAACTATAGCCAAGACTCTAAGGGCGCTTCCGAGCGCCCTTTTTTGTGCCCGCAAATGAAAATTGTGATGACCCCTGCGGTGAACAATTCGTGAGCCCGCCCGTTAAGGGAGGGCTGGCGCCGTCACGCCTTGTGATCGGCCTAGCCTACGCGATAATTTAGAGACCCTTAGCATGAAGCCCTTACTCTTTGCTGCCATCGCCGTTTCCGCTCTGACCCTTGCGGCGTGTGACAACGCGCCAAGCGAAACACCCCCAGCCGCGTCAACGACCACGACGACACCAGCCCCGGCCCCTGCTCCAACGCCTGAACCTGCCCCAGCGCCTGCAGCGACGCCAGCGCCAACGCCTGCTCCGGCAGACCCGACCGCGACTTTGCCGTCGGACGCTGAAGTCAAGCAGGCCATGGACGATCTGCAGAACCAGGTAAAAGAGCTCAATCTGACCGATGCTGAAAAGCAGGAAGCGATTGCTCAGGCCCGTACTCAGGCCGAAACCATGGCCAAAAGCTCGGGCCTTACGGACGAACAGGTCAAGCAGGCTGGCGATGCCGCCGAAAACGCGGCCAAGCAGATGTTCGGCCTCTAATTCAAAAAAATTAGGCCCGCATCGCTGCGGGCCTCTTGCTTTGCACCGTGTCGCTTAGACGTGGTGCTCGGTGCGGTCGCGATCGGTCACCGTACCCAAATCCAGAACCTTCTGAATATTGGTGGCGTGGCGGAAGCTTGGCTCAAGGTTATTACCGGTGCGGCACGCTTCAACAAAGCGCTCGTAATTGGTCTGCACCTTGTCGACCTGAACCTCGGTCCAGGTTGCTGTCTCAGCATCATCGCCAAGGCAGGTCAGAAGCTGCGATCCATCATGACGATGGCGCACTTCCACAGCGCCCAACTCGCCATAAACGCGCAAGCGCAGCTCATTGACGTGGCCGGTTGCCCAACGGGTCGCGTGGATCACGCCAAGCGCGCCATTTTCCAGCTGCGCCGTCATGGCAAAGCTGTCGTTCGCGTCCAGATCATATTCGCCAATCTTATTGCCCGGAGCCTTGTCGAAGGTTTCCAAGCGGCAGAAGACCTTGGAGAAATCGCTGCCCGCGCCATAGGCTGCAAAGTCCAGAATGTGAACGCCGATGTCGCCCAAAACGCCATTCGAGCCATGCTTTTTGGACAAGCGCCAAAGCCACTGCGACTCCGTGCGCCAGTCACCCCAAGCCTTGGACACCAGCCAGCTCTGCAGATAGCTCGCCTCAAAATGCTTGACCTGGCCGACCTGTCCCGACAGCACGATCTCACGGGCCTTCTGCAGCTCGGAGACGTTGCGATAGGTCAGATTGACCATGTTCACGAGGCCAAGGCGCTCGGCGGTTTCGGTCATTTCCAGCGCACGCGCATGGTCGGTCGCCAGCGGCTTTTCGCAGAACACGTGCTTGCCGCCATTGAGCGCTGCAATCGTAGTCGCGTAGTGCACGCTATCAGGCGTCACATTGGCAATGGCGTCAAATTCGCCCCAAGCCAGCGCTGCATCGAGCGAGCCAAAGCCGCGCTCAATATTGTGTGCCGAGCAGAACGCCTCAACGCGAGCCGGATCAACGTCCACGCCCCCCACAAGGGTCACGCCTTCAATGGCCGCAAAATTCTTGGCGTGCGTGTTTGCCATGCCGCCAGTACCCAGGATGAGGATACGCATTGTCATTTATCCCTGCGGCCCGCGCCGCGCTGTTTCTCAACCAACGGTTCAGCTCTTGTACCGAGCCGATTTCCGTCCATTCAAAAATCCCGACGCGAACGCCGGGATTTCAAAAAGTGCGTCGCTCAGCTTATTTGAAGCCTTCGCGGCCTTCATGAAGGGTCGGACCGCGTTCTTCGATCGCTTCGAGCGCTTCACCAACCGGCACGTTCGGTGCGTCCAGCAGCGCTGGGAAACGCGTACCGTTATTGGCCCAGTTCACCGCATTGCGCAGCACCTTGCCTACGGTGTCGTCGTGATAGGTTGGGTAGGTTTCGTGACCCGGACGGAAGTAGAAGATATTGCCCGCGCCGCGACGATAGGTCAGGCCCGAACGGAACACTTCGCCACCCTGGAACCACGACACGAAAACGGTTTCGAGCGGTTCTGGCACCGAGAAGGGCTCGCCATACATTTCTTCCATTTCAAGTTCGAAGAATGGCGGCAGGCCCTTGGCAATCGGGTGGCCCGGATTGACGACCCACAGGCGTTCGCGTTCGCCCGCTTCACGCCAGCTGAGCGCACAAGGCGAACCCATCAGGCGCTTGAAAATCTTCGAGAAGTGGCCCGAGTGCAGAACGATCAGGCCCATGCCCTGCCAAACATGCTTGGCAATGCGTTCAACAACTTCATCGGAAACGTCGCCATGCGCGGCGTGGCCCCACCAAACCAGAACGTCGGTGTTCGCAAGCACGTCTTCAGTGCAGCCATGTTCCGGCTCCTGAAGCGTCGCGGTCTTCACCTCGATATTGCCATCCTGCTTGAGCAGCGAGGCAATCTGGTTGTGCATGCCATTTGGATAGTTTTCGGCGACAACCTTGTTCTTTTGTTCGTGAACATTCTCGCCCCAAACGAGTGTACGGATGGGCATGGTAGGCTCCTAATGCTGTCGACCCCTTGGTCGACGTCTGCTGAGGTTATGGAGGTTGGCGACAGCCAAAAGCATGCCGCCAACCCGATCTTTTCATGCGCCCTCAGGCGCAAACTTTAGCGAATGGGTTTTCCGGCCTCGTCGAACCGGTGAATTTTCTCATTCAGAGGCGACACCCGAATGACATCGCCGCTGCGATATTCGCGCGCTTCATCCAAGCGCACGACCACAGGCTCTTCCTGCCCCATGTCGAGGTAGACATAGCTGTCCGAACCGAGGTTTTCGGTGTGGATCACCTTGCCTTCCCAGACGCCATCAGGCGACACAGTCATGTGCTCGCCACGAATGCCGACGGTGGTGCAATTATGCGCCGCAGCCTTATCGCCGGTGATGAAGTTCATTTTCGGCGAGCCGATAAAGCCCGCGACGAACAGGCTGTTTGGCGTCTCGTAAAGCTCCATCGGCGTACCGACCTGCTCGACCAGACCATCCCGCAACACACAAATCCGGTCGGCCAGCGTCATCGCTTCCACCTGATCGTGCGTGACGTAGATCATCGTCACGTCGTTCATTTCTTCATGCAGCTTGGCGATCTCGATACGGGTCGCCACGCGCAGCGCCGCGTCGAGGTTCGAGAGCGGCTCGTCAAAGAGGAACACTTTTGGGTCGCGCGTAATCGCACGGCCAATCGCCACACGCTGGCGCTGACCACCCGAAAGTTGCTTGGGCAGACGGTCGAGATACTGCCGGATTTGCAGCATGTCCGCTGCGCGTTCGACGCGCTTGCGAATGTCTTCCTTGCTCTTGCCCTTTTCGAGCGTCAGCCCGAAAGCCATGTTGTCGTAAACGGTCATATGCGGGTAGAGCGCATAGGACTGGAACACCATGGCGATACCGCGCTTGGATGGTGCCAAAGCGTTCACCCGCTGCCCGTCAAACAGCATGTCGCCGGAGGTAATGTCCTCTAGCCCGCTGATGAGGCGCAACAGTGTGGACTTCCCGCACCCCGAAGGGCCGACGAAGACCATGAACTCGCCCTTTTTGATGTCGAGGTCGACGCCTTTGATCACCTCAACCGCGCCAAAGGCCTTACGGATATTGCGAAGCTCAATGCTTGCCATTTTCGACTTACTCCTTAGCCCTTGACGCCGCCGGCGGTGAGCCCGCTGACAATCTTGCGCTGGAAGATCAACACGAGCGCCACCAGCGGCACGGTTACAATCACCGAGGCTGCCATGATGATGCCCCATGGGATTTCATACTGAGACCCGCCCGACAGCATGGCGATAGCCACGGGAACCGTTCGGGTCTGGTTGCTGACGGTGAAGGTGAGTGCAAAGAGGAACTCGTTCCACGCCGCGATGAAGGCCAATAGGCCCGTCGTCACCAGCGCTGGCCACATCAGCGGCAGGAATACGCGGGTAATAATCACCCAAGGCGATGCCCCATCCACAATCGCTGCTTCTTCAATCTCGATGGGCAGGTCACGCATAAAGGTGGTGAGCACCCAGACGGTGAAGGGCAGCGTAAAGATGGTGTAGGAGAAAATCAGCGCCCAAGGGGTGTTGTAGATCCCCAAGGCACGGATCACCTCAAACAGGCCCGACAACACCGCAATTTGCGGGAACATCGAGACGGCCAGAATGCACATCAAAAGCAGGCCACGCCCCGCAAAGCGCACACGGCTCAATGCGAAGGATGCTGTCACCGCCAGAAACAGCGCAAACACCACGGTCGTTGTCGCGATGAACACCGAGTTCAGCAGATTACGCGGGAACGAGCCCTGGCTGAACACGGAGATATAGTTCTCGAGGCTGAACGAGGTCGGCCAGTAGTTGACGCGGTACAGGTCGGTGCCCGACTTAAAGCTCGTTAGAATGGCGTAGTAGAACGGGAACACCGCAGCCACCACAATCGCCACGACGAGCGCATAGAACAGCACCGTCTTGGTCAATTTCCAAAGGTTCAGTGAGCTATCCATTAGCGAGAACCTCCGTCAAAATTCACCTTGCCCAACCAGATGTAGAGAATGGTGAAGAGCGCGATGATGAGGAACAGCAGCGTCGATTGCGTCGAGCCTTCGGCGAAATTGTCGAACTGGAATAAGTTCTCCTGCGCCAACACCGACATGGTCTTGGTGGCCTTGGAGTTCGGCGTTAGCACATAGATCAGATCGAAAATGCGCAGCGCATCGAGCACGCGGAAGATGATTGCCACCATCAGCGCCGGACGCACCAGCGGCAGCGTGATCTTGAAGAACTGCTTGACCGGATGCACGCCGTCGATCTCAGCGGCTTCATAGATGTCCTTGGGGATCATCTGCAGGCCCGCCAGAATGAGCAGCGCCATAAACGGCGTCGTCTTCCAGATATCAACAATAAGCACGGCCAGCATGGCGGTATCGGGCGATGCCGTCCAAGCCACTGGCCCGTCCAACAGGCCCAGCTTCATGCCGAGATCATTGAGAATGCCGAACTGATCGTTCAGCATCCAGCTCCACATACGGGCCGATACAATGGTCGGGATCGCCCATGGAATAAGCACGGCAGCGCGGACAAAACCGCGGCCTTTGAATTCAGCGTTGAGCACCAGCGCCACGATCATGCCGAGCACGGTTTCCCAAAGCACGGACCAGAACGCGAAGCGCACGGTGTTCCAAACGGCGTTCCACCAATCGGGGTCGGCCAAAACGCCACGATACAGCACACGGCCGCTCTCAAGCGTGCGGATTTGCAGATAGTTCGCAAACCCAACCCACTGAGCGTCACCAATGCTGTTGAGCTTGGCATCTGTAAAAGAAAAATAGATAGACCGAAGCAATGGCCACCCTGCCACGACCGCTAGGGCGATCAACATTGGCAGAAGGAACAGTCGAGCAGCACGCACGCGCTGCTGCATCAGTTCGGATTTGTTGTGGGCCGCGCCTCTGGGCATCTGCGAAGAAACCGCCTCAGTCGTCATCAGCCTTCCCCCATGGTTCAAGGCAGAGGAGGTGCGGACATAGGTGCCCGCACCCTAACTTCATCCGAAGCGCTTACTTAGCGAGCAGATCGGTCAGGTCGATTTCGAGAACTTCAAGGTTCTCGGCAGCCGAACCATTGCCCGAGAGCGTGTTGTGGACTGCACTCCAGAACAGCGACGAGGCTTCGTTGTAAGAGGCTTGGGTTGGTGCGGAAGGACGCGGAACAGCGTTCTTGAAGATTTCTTCCCAAGCAGCCATGAACGGTGCTGCTGCCAAGACGTCAGCATCCTTGTAGAGGGTCTGAACGGTCGGCAGATTGTTCTGGCTGATCGCACGACGCTTCTGGGAGCCTTCCGAAGCGAGGAACAGCGCCAGTTCGGTCGCTGCATCGACTTCCTTGGAATACTTGGAAACCGCGAAGTTCCAGCCACCCAGCGTGCCCGATGCCTTAGCGCCTGGGCCTTCGCCCGCAGGAAGCGGAGCTACGTCGAACTTGCCCTTAACAGGCGCGTCGGCCGAGTTGCTCAGCGCATAAGCATATGGCCAGTTGCGCATGAACACCGAGTTGCCCAGCTGCCAAACACCACGAGCTTCTTCTTCGCCATAAGCGAGAACGCCTTCTGGTGCGATGGTGCCGATCCAGCTTGCAGCTTCTTCAAGCGCCGCTACAGCCTGCTCGTTATTGATCGAGATGGTGCCGTCAGCTTCGATGATCTGGCCACCGCCGTAAGCGTTAACCCACTCGAGAGCGTTACAGGTCAGGCCTTCATAGGCGTTCGCCTGGAAGACATAGCCCCACATGTCCTTGTTACCTTCGGCGCGCTCAGCATCCATGATCGCCTGAGCGGTCTGGTGCAGCTCAACCCAAGTCTTTGGAACTTCCTTGCCGTGCTTTTCCAGCAGGTCCTTGCGGTAGAACAGAGCTGGCGCGTCGGTAAAGCCTGGGACGGCAACCAATTTGCCATTCACGGTCTGCGATTCAATCACGGACGGGAAGTGAACGCCAACAACGTCCTTGGCAGCTTCGGTCAGGTCAACGAGCTGATCGGCCAGCTGCGGCGCCCAGATAACGTCGGTCTGGTACACGTCGATGTCTGCGTTCCCCGCAGCAAGCCACAGACGGTACTGACCAAACTGGTCACTGGTCGAAGAAGGCATTGGGACGATGGTCACGTCATGGCCGCTTTCGGCCTTGAACAGATCCAGTTCCGACTGCAGGAACTGCAGGCCGGTGCCGGTGTCGCCCGAAACGATAGCGAGGGACGCCGCGTTTGCAGCGCCAACCATCGTCACACTCGCCAGCAATCCGGCGATAAGGGTCTTTAGATTCATTCGGAGTCCTCCCGAGAGAATATAAATGGGGGAGACAAAGACAGTCAGCCGCACTCCAGCCGTACTGCTTTTCCTCCCAAAGCGACTTTGCTGTTACCTGTTTCCGGTAGCGTCTTTCAAAGCGCTTTGGACGAGAAGGAACCAGACGGCCCGAAAACTGTCAAGCAAGACTTAACACATTTTCCAGCACGCATTCTTGAGCGTTACTTTTCCTCCAAGAAGATCATGCACTTAAATCCGCAGTATTCGGCCACCCACCAAACCTGAGGTACGAACCGCAATCTGCTCCAATCGGTTTCAAACACCATCTTGCGCAGAAATTTGAAATCGCTTTGAATGGAATCTGAGGAGAAGCGCGGAGTCCCTATCAAAGGGAGCCCGCCTGCTTTAGAGCCAAGGTACACAATCAGCACTCAGCTGAGACACCGACGCGTTCGAAGCGAACCACGCCATGAGACTAAAAGATCTGGCCGAGCACCTGGGCCTTTCGCAGACCACAGTGAGCCGCGCCCTAAATGGCTATCCCGAAGTCAATGAGGAAACGCGCAAGCGCGTGTCCGAAGCGGCTGATCGCTTGGGCTATCGTCCCAATGCCAGCGCTCTTCGCCTGGCGACGGGCCGCAGCGGCGCCGTTGGGCTGGTCACCTCAGCCTCCGAAATTCTCGGGCCTCATATGTCGGAGTTCATCTCCGGCGTCGGCAGTGTCGTCACCAATCGCGACCAAGATATTCTGGTGACTGTGGTCAACAGTCTCGAAGAAGAAATGGCGGCCTATCGGCGTTTGGCGGCCAGCAAAAAAGTCGATGCGGTCATCCTGCACTCGCCCACCACCCACGATAAGCGCGCCAAGCTCCTCATGGAACTTGGCCTGCCCTTCGTGCTCCACGGCCGCACTGACATCGGCAAGCCCATTGCCTATCTCGACATCGACAATCAGGGCGCAACCGAACGCGCCACCACCCATTTGCTCGATCTCGGGCACACGCGCATCGCCCTGCTCAATGGCATCAAGGGGCAGACCTTTGCCGAGCACCGCGAGCTGGGCTACCGCATGGCGCTGAAGGCCCGCAACATTCCCTGCGACCCAAACATGGTCGTCAACACCCCGTTCACCGACGAATTGGGCTTCCGCATCGCCCAATCAATGCTCGCAGCCCCAAATCCGCCAACGGCGTTCCTGCCCGGCTCGATGATGACTGCACTCGGCGTCTTCCGCGCCATTCGCCAAGCTGGCCTGACTTTGGGCAAAGACGTCTCCATCATCGCCCATGACGACGTCTTCCCCTATCTCAACGCCGACAACATGTACCCCAGCATGTCCACGACGCGCTCCTCCATCCGTCAGGCGGGTATCCGCATTGCCGAGCTGATCAGTCAGATCCTGGCGGGCAAATCTTCAGCCGACCTGCAGGAAGTCTGGCCGGTCGAACTCGTGCTGCGTGAAAGTTCCGGCCCTGCGCCAACACGCTAACTGCCCTTGTCGCCGATCAGCCTTCCGCGCTACGACACTGAAAAGACTTGGAGCGTGCTGTGCAGACACCATTTGTCACCACTGATTGGCTTGCGGCCCATTTAGAAGACGACAACCTCGTCATCGTCGACGCCAGCTGGCACATGCCCAATGTGTCTCGCGATGCTCAGGCAGAGTTCCGCGAAGGCCACATCCCCGGCGCTGTGTTCTTCGACATCGACGCCATCTCCGAAAAATTCACTGATTTGCCGCACATGCTCCCGACGCCGGAGGCTTTTGCCCAAGCTGTCGGCGCTTTAGGCATCAGCGAAACCAGCACCATCGTCGTCTATGACGAAACCGGCCTCTTCAGCGCTCCACGCGTCTGGTGGACGTTCAAGATTTTCGGCGCCCAAAACGTCTTAATGCTGGAGGGCGGCGGCCCAAAATGGCGGAGCGAACAGCGCCCAACTGAAACTGGCGAGCATCTGGCCCAGCCTGCGGTGTTTAATGCCCAATTCAAACCCGAAGCCGTCGCCAATTTCGACACCGTCTTGGCGCGCCTCTCCGACAAAAAAGCGCAAGTCCTCGACGCCCGCCCTGCCCCGCGGTTTAACGCAGAAGTCCCCGAACCGCGCGCTGGCCTGCGCAGCGGCCACATGCCAGGCGCTATCAACGTTCCCGTAGGCACCCTCACCGAGGCCGGCATTCTGCGGTCCGACGATGAGCTCAAAACCCTGTTCGCTGAGCGCGGTGTGGATCTTGATCGGCCGATCATTACCAGTTGCGGCTCGGGCATAACGGCTGCGGTTCTGACGCTGGCGCTTCAACGCGCGGGCGCACAGTCGGTGGCGATTTACGATGGCTCTTGGACCGAATGGGGTTCGCGCGCCGATGCCCCGATCGAGCCCTAACGGCTTCAAACGGACTTTTCGCAGCACCTTACAGCATTGTAATGCCCGCTTTCCTTCCGTCACTGTTAGGGTCGTGCATTCTTATGACCATCTTACGACCGAGGTTTTTGTTGATCCGGCAGCTTCTGGCATCTTTTGTTGTCCTCGTGATTGCGGGACTGGCATGGCTTTATTTCGTTCCGGGCGCTCCGTCGACGCTGACGCAGCTCGGCATCTCGCTGCCCTTTGGTCCGCAAACCAGCGCTGAACCAGCGTCCGCTGGCGGCGCTCCAGCAGCGCAAGGCGGCCCGCGTCCCGGCGGTCCTGGTGGTCCCGGCGCCCGTGCCCGCACCACCAATGTCGTCACCACCCCGGTCACGATGGCGACTATCAACGACACCCTTCAGGCCATTGGTGAAGGCACACCGTCCCGCTCGGTCACGGTCATTTCCCCGGCTGCAGGCACGCTGGCCGAAGTGCTCGTGCGCGCCGGACAAACAGTCAAAGCCGGCGACGTCATCGCCCGCATCGATTCTGCCGCCGAGCAGATCGAGTTTGACCGCGCCACCCTTACCGCCGCCGATGCCAAGGCAACGCTCGATCGCACAACAGGTCTTGCGACCACCAATGTCGTCTCCGGCACCGCCCTCACCGCCGCGCAGCTCGCCGCCAACAATGCCGAATTGGCGCTGCGCACCGCCAAGCTCAACCTCGACCGCCGCACCATCACCTCCCCCATTGATGGCACACTCGGTCTCATCCGCGTCACACCGGGCAATTACGTCACCGCGCAGACCCAAGTGACCACCGTCGATGACACCGGCACCATTCTCATCGATTTCTGGGTGCCAGAGCGTTATGCCGATAAGCTCAGTGCCGACATGCCGGTTACGGTCACCGCAGTCGCCTTGCCCGGAAAAAGCTTCACCGGTGAAATCGCCGCTATCGACAGCCGTATCGACGCCGCCAGCCGCACGCTTCAGGTTCAGGCCGAAATCCCGAACCCCGACGGTGTCCTCCGCGCTGGCATGAGCTTCTCGGTTGCCGTCGCCTTCCCCGGCGAAACCTATCCGGCAGTCAATCCGCTCGCCATCCTCTGGTCCGCCGAAGGCTCTTACGTTTGGACCCTTGAAGACGGCGCAGCCAAAAAGGTCATGGCCGAAATCGTTCAGCGCAATAGCGATGGCGTGCTCGTGCGCGGTCACCTTGAGGCGGGCGACCCAATCATCACCGAAGGCATTCTGCAGCTGCAGGAGGGCGCGCGCGTCACCGTACTCGATGGTCCCGGCGCTGAAGAGCGTCCCGCCCCATCCGCCGATGGTCAGCGCCCCGCAGATGGCGCAAACTCCGGTGGGCGCCCAAGCGGCACCCGCCCGAGCAACTAAGGAGGGACGCCATGTCGATCGAGAAGAAGAATGAGAGGGGCGGCGCACTCGCCACCCTTTTCGTCAAACGCCCCGTCTTGGCCATCGTTATCAATGCCCTCATCGTCGTTGCGGGCCTCGCCGCGCTTCTGGGCATTGAAGTGCGCGAGCTGCCGCGTGTCGAACAGCCCGTCCTCTCCATCTCCACCAGCTTCCCCGGCGCCGCCGCCGAGACGGTGGACCGCGAGATCACCGCTATCGTCGAAGGTGCGGTTGCCCGCGTCCAGGGCGTCACCTCGATTTCCTCATCCTCTTCGGTTGGCCAGAGCCGCGTCACGCTCGAATTTTCCGAGAGCACCAATCTCGATACCGCCACATCCGACGTGCGCGACGCCCTCTCCCGTGCCGTTCGCAATCTGCCTGACGACGCCAACGAGCCAACCATTTTCAAGGCCGACAGCGACGCACAGGCGGTAATTCAGCTCGCCGTCACCTCCGACAATCTGACCACGGCCGAACTCTCGACCCTTGTCGACGACATCATCTCCGAGCGCCTCGCCGCCGTTGATGGCGTTGCCGAAGTGCAGGTGTACGGCACCCGCACCTCGAGCTTTGAAATCGACGTCGATCCGATCAAGCTTGCCAGCCGCGGCCTCACCGTCGCCGACGTGCGCGCGGCGGTCTCCACCATCGCGCTCGACACCCCTGCTGGCTCGATCAACGGCCCCAATCAGAACATCGCCGTCCGCGCCATTTCCGAAGTCACAAGCCCCGCAGACTTCGAAAAGCTCCCCGTCGGCAACAACAAGACCCTGCTTGGCGATGTCGCCACCGTCGTTTTCGACGCCGCCGCCAGCACCTCCTCCATCCGCGCCGATGGTCGCCCCGGCATTGGCCTGGGAATTGTGCGTCAGGCCCAGTCCAACGCCATCACCATTTCCGAAGGCGTCCACGCCGCCGTTGCAACGCTCAACGAAACCCTGCCCGCTGGGGTCACTGTAAAGATTTCCAGCGACGAAGCCGTCTTCATCAAGGGCGCGCTGCACGAAGTAGAAATCGCGCTCATTGTGGCGCTGGTGGTGGTCATTGCCATCATCTTCCTCTTCCTGCTCGATTGGCGCGCCACCATTGTGCCCGCCATTTCCATGCCCATCGCCCTCCTCGGCGCGGTCGCAGGCATGTATGCCGCAGGTTTCTCGCTCAACATCCTCACCCTGCTCGCCCTCGTACTCGCCACGGGTCTGGTGGTGGACGACTCCATCGTCGTTCTCGAAAACATCGTCCGGCGCAAACACATGGGCGCAGGCCCCCGCGCCGCAGCCGTGCTTGGCACGCAGGAAGTGTTCTTCGCCGTCGTCGCAACCACCCTCACGCTCGCCGCAGTCTTTGTCCCGCTCTCCTTCCTCGACGGTCAGACCGGCCGCCTCTTCCGCGAGTTCGGCTTTACCCTCGCCATCGCAGTGCTGCTCTCCTCAGTGGTGGCGCTCACCATGGGACCCATGGTGGCCTCGCGCCTCCTCAAATCGTCCGAGCACAAATCCCACGGCGCCGTTGGCAAGCTGGGCGGCCTCCTCGCGGGCTTCTACCGTCGCTCGCTGCGCATGGCGCTGAACAACCCGCTGGTTGTCATCGTCATTGCCGCCCTCTTCGCCGTCGCCTCCGTCTTCGTCTTCACCGGCCTTCGTCAGGAAATCACCCCGCCCGAAGACCGCTCGATGATTTCGGTCAACGTCTCGGCCCCCAACACCGCCAGCCTTGATTTCGTCCGCACCCGTCTGGGTCAGGTCGAAGCCATGCTCACGCCCTATCTCGAAAGCGGCGAAGCAACCTCGCTCTTCGTTCTGTCCGGCTGGGGCAATGGCGGCTTCATGACCCTCACCCTCGCCGATTGGAAAGATCGTGAGCGGTCGCAGGCTCAGATCGCCACGGAGATCAACGGTCTGCTCGCGCAGGTTCCGGGCGTTCGTGGCGGCATTCGTCAGGGCAATAGCCTTGGCATTCGCGGCGGCGGTTCTGGTCTGCAATTTGCTGTTGCTGGTTCCGACTATGCCGAACTGGCAGCCACGGCCCAGACCATTTCCAAAGCTCTTGAGGAAGATGGTCGTTTCGGCCGCGTCACCGTCGGCTATGACACCACCCAGCCTCAGCTGACCCTCACCATCGACCGCCAGCGCGCCGATGCCTTGGGCATCGACATCAATGGCCTCGCCGCCACCATGCAGGCGATGATCGACGGCTCCGAAGTCGGCTCGATCTTCATCAACGACACCTCCTATTCGGTGCGCATGGTATCGACCACCAATCCGGTCAATGACCCTAAGGATCTCGAATCCCTCTTCGTCAAAACCGGCGACGGGCGTTTCGTGCCGATCTCAACCATCGCCACCATCACCGAAGCACCGGTTCCCCCTTCGCTTCGCCGCGAAGAACAGCGCCGCGCAGTCAACGTCACAGCCAGCCTTGAAGACGGCCTTGCGATGGGCGACGCTTATGCCGAGCTCCAGCGCATCGCCACCCCGCTCCTCGAAAACGGCCAGTCGATCCTGCCGATGGCAGAAGCCAAAACCTTGGGTCAGGCGAACAACGCTCTCGCCCTCACCTTCGGCTTTGCGCTGATCATCATCCTTCTGGTGCTGGCCGCGCAGTTCGAAAGCTTCTGGAGCGCGATCATCGTCATGACCACCGTGCCGCTCGGCGTCGCTGCTGGCATCTACTCCATTCAGCTCACTGGCGGCTCGTCAAACATCTTCGCACAGATCGGTCTGGTGCTGATTGTCGGCATCATGGCGAAAAACGGCATTCTTATTGTCGAGTTCGCCAATCAGCTGCGAGATCGTGGCATGTCGGTCAACGAGGCGATCGAAGAAGCCTCCAACATCCGCCTGCGCCCCGTTCTCATGACCATGATCGCCACCATTTTGGGCGGCGTTCCTTTGGTCGTGGCCACTGGTGCTGGTGCCGAAGCCCGTGCGGCCTTGGGTTGGGTCATCGTTGGCGGCCTCTCTATCGCATCGGTCGCCACGCTTTACCTCACCCCGGTCGCCTATAAGCTTCTCGCTCGCTTCTCCAAGCCAAAGGTTGAAGAAGAAGCCCGTCTTGAGCGCGAGCTGGACGAAGCCAATGATCTGCCGGAGCCCACTCCGGCAGAGTAACCCTTCTTGCCTTAGGGGCGTTTATGGGCAACCGTAGACGCCCCAAAGCAAGGAGGCCGCATGCTATCCGTCCAAAACGGCGCCATCACGCTCGAAACTGAAAGTTTCGGGTCTCCCGACCATCCGGCCATCCTGCTCGTCATGGGCGCCACCACCTCCAAGCTCGGCTGGCCCGATGCAATGTGTGAAGGGCTGGCAGCCTCCGGTCATTACGTCATCCGCTTTGACCACCGCGACACCGGTCGCTCCACATCCCGCCCCTTCGGCACCACTGCCGACACAGTCGAAGACCTCGTCACCGACGTCCTCGCCATCGCCCGCGCTTTTAAGCTCACGCGCTATCATCTCGTCGGCATGTCCTTGGGCGGTTTCATCACCCAGATGATCGCCACCAATCCCCCACCAGAGCTGGCGTCCATCACCCTCATCGCCGCCGAACCTCTCGGCTGGGATGGAGCCGAACTGCCCACCTTGCCGCCCGAATTTTTTGCCCATTTCGGCGGCCTTGCAGACCTCGACTGGTCCACCCGGGAAGACGTCATCGCCTTCCTCGTCGAAATCCAGCGCCTCTCAACCGGCAAAGCCCCCTTCGATCCAGCGCTCGCCCGCGCCGATGTCGAACGCCTCCTCGATTACGCGCCGTCCGTGCCTTCCATGTTCAACCACGCCAGCCTTACCACGGCGCGCGATTGGACCGGTGCCTATAAGCGCATCGCCCTCCCCACGCTGGTCATTCACGGCAAGCTTGATCCGCTCCTCCCCCTTCCCAACGGCGAAGCCCTCGCCCATCACATCCCCCACGCCAAACTCACCGTTCTGGCCAACACCGGCCACGAACTCCCCACCCACGCCTTCCCAACCCTCCTCACCGCCATCACCACCCACGTGCGTGAAAATGGTTAGGCGCTAGGCCGCGAGAAACGCATCCTCGGCCGCGTAGTCGAACGGGTTGTGCTCTGCCTTGGCAAAGGCTGGGAACATGGTTTCCCAGCCACCCGCCTGATGCAGATGCGCCAGCCACGTGATCACCGGCCCAATACTCTCAGCATAGCTCTTTGGCTGGTAACCGATGGCAATCGCCGCGCCGCTATCAATCATAAAAGGCGCTGGCACCGACCAAGGCGTCCCCCCGATGGTACTCGGATAGTCGTCACCAGAGTCAACAAACTCCACCGCGCTCCCCAGCGCCTGCGCGATCACAGCGCCAATCTCCTGCACGCTCAAACAGGCGGCATCGCCAACATTGAGAATACGCGGTGCATCCCCTAGCGCCACCAACCGCACCACTGCCGAAATATTGTCGACTGATGTCGTGTGAAATCGGCTCTTCCCAGCAAAGGCCAATGGCACTCGCGTTCGCCCATCGAGCAGACGTTTCACCAGCCACCATTCGCGCGGATTGACCGAGCCGACCCCATGGATGGCGCAGGGGCGCAAAATCGTCACGCGGGCGTCCTGCGCCCCAAGCAACACATGCTCCAACGCCACTTTGCGCGTGGAGTAATTCTCATCACCCGGCGACAACACGCTCTGGCTTTCGACCATTGCCTCGGGCAGATCAGGAAATCCGTTTTCCTGTGCCTCATCGAGTGAACGCCCCTGCGCGTCGCAATAAACACTCGCCGAGGAGATGACCACAAATCTGCCGACGTCGTGCCGCGCTGCCAAAAGCTGGCGGCCATGCTCGGGGCCAAAGGCGATGGCATCTACAACCAGATCTGCCCCCGCGATCACCGGAGCAAGCGGCTCACGCGACCGATCATGCACCACCGCTGTCACCCCAATCGCCCTCAGTTCTTGCGGAAATCCATGCCCGCCGCGATGGGTCACGCTTACCGCATAGCCATCTTTGGCCAAGTCCGCCGCTACGCGCCGCCCGATCTGCCCCGTCCCCCCGATCACCACTGCTTTGCGCATTAGCCGCTCCCCATCTCTCGCCACTCGACCACGAGTCCGCCCCCTTTGCAAAATCGAGAGCTTCCCGCTAATCTTCGTGCACGGCATAAGCCCATGCCGCCCCCCTCCAATGGGTAAGCAGTCACCTGTAGGGCCGCAATTTTGAGCAAACACATCGCTCGAGCGGTTGCATAAGGAGGGGTTGCTTCATTCGCTCTAGCCATGAGGTTTGACCATGAAGCTTACCCAATCCGTCTCTCGCCTGCGTCGCCAAGCCAAGGCGATGTCGCGTGACAACGCAGTTCCCTTGCATGTGGCACTCGACACCATTGCCCAACAAAACGGTTTTGCCCGCTGGTCCTTATTGATCGCCCAAAACCCGCAGCTCACGCCGCCTGAGCAATTTTTTGCGCTGATGTCACCGGGCGACCTGACCCTTATTGCGGCACGCCGCAACCAAGGCAAAACCCGCTTCGCCCTAGACCTGTCCCGCCTCGCAGCGCGCGCCGGGCTCTGGACCAAAATTTATAGCTTTGAGTTTACCGAAGCCGAATTGCGCAATCACCTCACCACTGAGGACGCGGACGACGCCATTGCGCTGAACTGCTCGGACGAGGTGAGCGCTCAGACCATTGCTGACGACCTCGCCCAAGCCGGTCGCCCTTCGTTTATCCTCATCGACTATATGCAGGCCCTTGATCACCAGCGCAGCAAGCCCGATCTGGGCACGCAATTGGAAATACTCAAAACCGCAGCGCAAGATCACAGCGCCATCATCTGCCTCATCAGCCAGATCGACCGCGCCTTTGACGATAGCGACAAACGCTTTCCCGACATCGATGATCTGCGCCTGCCCAACCCAATCGCACCGCACCTCTTCAGCGTGGGAGCCTTTTTGAACAAGGGCTCCGTCACCTTCCAGACGGTCCAGCCCTAGGGGGAAACCATGCACAAAGGCTCCTGCCTCTGCGGCGCTATCCAGTTTTCAGTCTCAGCGCCCCTCGCCCCGCCCACCGCCTGCCACTGCATTCAGTGCCGCAAGCAGACAGGGCATTTTGAGGCAGGAACCGATGTGCCCAAATCCGCCCTCAGCGTGACGGGCGAGGAGAATTTGCGCTGGTATCACTCCTCGGAAAAAGTCCGTCGCGGCTTTTGCGGCACCTGCGGTTCAGCCCTGTTCTTTGATCCCGTCCATCTCGGTTGGATCGGCATCTTCATGGGTGCCTTTGACGGCCCTACCCACACCAAACTGGCGCAACACATCTTCACCGCCGAAAAAGGCGACTACTACGACATCACCGACGGCCTCCCTCAAAACCAACACTAACGCGCCCCAAGCCGCGCCCCGGCTTTGCGCGCGGCCTCTTCGCGTCTCTGCTGAAATGGCGCCGCACTTTCAATGATCGCCTCAACGTCCGCTCTCTGCGCTGTCTTTGGCGAACCTCCGGACAGGGGCGGCGCGGGATCATATTCCATGCCGAGTTGGATAATGCGCGCGCGGTCCTCGCCAAACACCCGCGCCACAAACGCCAGAGCGAAGTCGATCCCCGATGTTACACCCGCGCCGGTAATGCGATTGCGGTCAGTCACGACACGCTCCGCCACCGGATCAGCGCCCATCAGCGCGAGCTGATCCAGTGACAGCCAATGGCACGTTGCTCGATAGCCCATGAGCAGGCCCGCCGCCGCCAAGACCAATGACCCCGTGCAAACCGAGGTGACATATTGCGCTTTTTCCGCGCGTTCGCGCAGAAACGCCAACACCGTATCGTCATACATCAGCGCCAATTGTCCCGGCCCGCCGGGCACGAACAACACATCGGTGCGCTGGCAATCGGCGAAAGTCGCGGTCGGCGTCAGCGTCAGTCCAGAGCCGCACCGCAGCGGCTCCAAATCTTTCCAAACGAGATCAATGGTGACGCCCGGAACGCGTGCAAAAACTTCAAATGGTCCAGTCAGATCGAGCTGGGTCAGTCCGGGGTAAATGAGCATAGTGATATGCATGGCAAATCCTCCTCCAAAGATTTGCCCAGGCGAACGGCGTTTCCCGGTCGCGCTCCCTGATGGTGATCCATCGTTTCGCCAGTCACGCAACGGCTTCAGAGTTGCACCATCCCAACCACTGCGCAAACAAAAACTGCCTGTGCGTCCGTCGCGCATCGCCACTCTCGGCGACACCAAGCTATCCCCTCGCTCCCTGCAGCCCCTATTCTGGTCCCCGCGCCATTTCAACAACACTAGCGCCCATTACCCCTCCTCAAAGTCACGCCCGAAACGAGTTTGCAATCGCTCATCTTTCGGCATGAACGCATGCCACGCGAGGCCTTTTTGCGCCCACTTGCCGCCCAGCCACGTGCCCAAAAGTGCCAGCCAAAAGCCACATCGAGGCCAATGGACGCCACAGCCAAAAACTCAACGAAAAACCGGGACTCTCGCCCCGGTTTCTAACGCTTCGCCGCCAGCTAAAATCAGGCCGAGCGGTTCTTGTTGTAGAGATCGAAGAACACCGCTGCGAGCAGCACCACGCCCTTGATCATCTGCTGCCAATCGATGTTCACGCCCATGATCGACATGCCGTTATTCATCACGCCCATGATGAAGGCACCAATCACCGCGCCCGCCACCTGACCGACACCACCCAGCGCCGAAGCGCCGCCGATGAACACCGCCGCGATCACGTCGAGCTCCAGCCCCTGCCCCGCCTTCGGCGTCGCCGAGTTGAGACGCGCAGCATAGATCATGCCGGCCAGAGCCGCCAAAGCGCCCATGATTGCAAAGATATAGAAGGTGGTGCGTTCGGTCTTGATGCCCGAAAGCGCTGCGGCCTTGAGATTGCCGCCAATCGCATAAATACGACGACCAAAGGTCATCTTCTTGGTCAGGAATACAAAGCCCGCGATCAGGATACCCATAACCACTAGCACGTTTGGCAGGCCGCGATAGGACGCCAGCATATAGGCGAAGAACAGCACCAGCGCCGCGATCACCACGTTCTTGATGATGAAGAGGCTAAAGGGTTCAACCACATAGCCGCGCGCAATGCGACGCGACCGCGTGCGCAGACTGAAGAACATCATCGCCACAATAGCCACGATTGCGATCACCATAGTGGTGGTGTGCAGCACAACCGGCTTGCCGTTCTCGGCGATAAATGGCGTGGTCAAAGGCCCAATCAAGTCAGGGATAAAACCAGCCGACAGCATCTGGAATTCTGCAGGGAACGGACCAACCGACTTACCCGCGAGAATGGCCAGCGACAGGCCCTTAAAGATCAGCATGCCCGCCAGCGTCACGATAAATGCCGGAACGCGGTGATAGGCAATAATATAGCCCTGTGCCGCGCCGATAGCGGCACCGACAACCAGACAGATCGCCCCGGCAACAATCGGATTCGCGAGGAATGCCAACTCTGGCGGGAACTTCCACCCCACCATCAGCATCGCCGCCAAAGCCCCGACAAAACCTGAGACTGAGCCGACCGAAAGATCGATATGGCCCGCGACGATCACCAGCAACATGCCCAGCGCCATCACGATGATATAGCTGTTCTGCAGGATAATATTGGTCAAATTCACCGGCTTAAACAGCACGCCATTGGTGAAATATTGGAAGAAAAGCATGATCAGGATCAGCGCCAGCAGCAGGCCGTAGTCCCGCATATTGGCCTTCAATGCTCCGACGAGGGTCAGCTCTTGGCCCTGTGCAGGCGCTGCAGCTCCAGTTGGTGCGGTGTCTGTGGTCATGATGCTTTTCCTTCGGCGCGCACGATAGAGCGCATGATCTTTTCTTGGCTGGCTTCGCTGGTCGGCATTTCGCCAACGATGCGGCCTTCATTCATCACGTAGAGGCGGTCCGTGATCCCCAGCAGTTCGGGCATTTCCGAAGAGATCACGAGGATAGCTTTCCCCTGTGACGCCAGCTGGTTGATAATGGTGTAGATTTCATATTTCGCGCCCACGTCGATGCCGCGGGTCGGCTCATCCAAAATCAGCACGTCTGGATTGGCGAAAAGCCATTTGGACAGCACAACCTTTTGCTGGTTGCCGCCCGAAAGATTACCCGTCACCTGATAGACGCTCGAGGAGCGGATATTGGTTTTCTTGCGATAGTCATTGGCCGCGTCCAGCTCGGCCAGATCGTCAATCACCCCGAGGCGAGAAACGCCCGTCAAATTGGCAATCGTGGTGTTGTTCTTGATATGATCGATGAGGTTGAGACCATAGGTTTTGCGGTCTTCCGTGGCATAGGCGATGCCGCAGGCAATCGCGCGACCAACGGTCGAAATATCAATGGGCTGGCCGTTTTTGGTTACCTGCCCGGAGATTTTCTGCCCCCAGGACTTACCAAAGAGGCTCATGGCAAATTCGGTACGACCCGAACCCATCAAGCCTGCAATACCAACGACCTCACCCTTGCGCAGGGTGATATTGACGTCCTTGATGACATGCCGATCCCGATGCTGAGGGTGGTAGGCATTCCAGTTTTTAACTTCGAGAATAACCTCACCAGCATGGGTCTGCCGGGCCGGATAGCGATCTTCAAGGGAGCGGCCCACCATGGAGGTGATGATCCGGTCCTCGGTAATATCCTGCGTATCCATCGTCTCGATGGTCTTGCCGTCGCGAATAACCGTTACGCGGTCCGCCACGCGCGAAATCTCATTGAGTTTGTGGCTGATGATAATGGAGGTGATGTTCTGCTTTTTGAATTCCAGCAGCAGATCGAGCAGCGCTTGGCTGTCTTTTTCCGAGAGCGACGCTGTCGGCTCGTCAAGGATAAGAAGCTGCACGCGCTTGGACAGCGCCTTGGCAATTTCCACCAGCTGCTGCTTACCCACGCCGATATTGGTGATCAGCGTATCTGGGTCTTCCGATAGGCCGACCATGCCAAGCAGTTTACGCGCGCCATCGCGGGTTTCGTCCCAGTCGATAACGCCGCTCTTGGCCACTTCATTGCCGAGGAAAATATTCTCTGCGATGGACAAAAGGGGCACCAGAGCAAGCTCTTGGTGGATGATTACAATGCCCTTGTGTTCGCTGTCGCGGATGGACCGGAATTGCTGTTCCTGTCCCTGATAAACGATCTGGCCTTCGTATGAGCCATGCGGATAGACCCCGCTCAAAACCTTCATCAGGGTGGATTTACCGGCCCCATTTTCCCCGCAGATGGCGTGAATTTCGCCTTCACGAACGTCCAGATTGACGTCCTGTAGCGCCTTCACACCCGGGAATGTCTTGGTGATGCTGCGCATCTCCAGAATAGTTTTGGTCATGCTGACCCTATGATTTAGAGCCACAGCGCCCCGCCAGACGCCAGTGCTGTGCCAAGTCATATGGCGGGGCCCTAAGGCTCCGCCTCTCTTCGCTCGCTCACAAGGATTGAAAAGGCCCGGACAAAGCCGGGCCTTTCCATCCGTTTAAAGCTTACTGGAGTTCTTCGGCCTTGATGTAACCGGAAGCGATAACGCGTTCTTCGTAGTTGTTCGCGTCAACTTCGTATGGGGTCAGCAGGATCGAAGGCACAACCTTGACGCCGTTGTCATAGGTGGTGGTGTCGAGGCCGGTTGGCTCGCTGCCACCGATAACGGTGTCGAGGAGCTGCGCGGTGTACTGAGCCAGTTCGCGGGTGTCCTTGAAGATGGTCGAGTACTGTTCGCCAGCGATGATCGCCTTAACCGAAGGAACTTCAGCGTCCTGACCGGTCACGATTGGCCACTTCAGGTCGCCAGAGCCATAGCCAACGCCACGGAGCGAGGAGATGATACCGCGCGACAGACCATCGTATGGTGCCAGAACGCCGTGTACGATCGAGCCATCGGAGTAGTTAGCGGACAGAATGTTGTCCATGCGAGCCTGTGCAACAGCACCGTCCCAACGCAGGGTACCAACAACGTCCATGCCCTGCTGGCCGGACTTAACAACAACGTCACCGCTGTCGATCAGTGGCTGCAGAACAGACATCGCGCCGTCGTAGAAGAAGAAAGCGTTGTTGTCGTCTGGCGAGCCGCCGAACAGTTCAACGTTCCAAGGCTTCTGGTCTGCAAAGCGTTCTTCGAGGCCCTTTACAAGGCTGTTCGCCTGCAAAACACCAACCTGGAAGTTGTCGAAAGTGGTGTAGTAGTCAACATTGCCGCTTTCGCGGATCAGACGGTCATAGGCAACAACCTTGACGCCCTGATCAGCAGCCTGCTGCAGAACAGCGGAAAGCGTGGTGCCGTCGATCGAAGCGATAACCAGAGCGTCGACGCCCTTGGTGACCATGTTTTCGATCTGCGCGAGCTGGTTCGGGATATCGTCTTCTGCGT
The DNA here is from genome assembly GCF_016595685.1 of Devosia sp. WQ 349K1. Classification (NCBI taxonomy): domain Bacteria; kingdom Pseudomonadati; phylum Pseudomonadota; class Alphaproteobacteria; order Hyphomicrobiales; family Devosiaceae; genus Devosia; species Devosia sp. WQ 349K1. Next base: position 158,215 of record NZ_JAENGO010000002.1, read on the forward strand.
ACTGCAGATCGACGGTGTAGCCCATGCCTTCAAGCGCACCCTTGAGTTCATTGCCGTCCGAGATCCAGCGCAAAGACGACTGGGTCGGCATAGCGATACCAACCGAGCCCTTGTCCTGAGCGAAAACGCCCGACAGCGCAGTGGTCGAAAGAACAGCAGCACCAACGAGTGCCAGAATTGAGTTACGAACCTTCACGTCTCGACTCCCTAATTTTCGAGATGACTGTTTATGGTCACGACTTAGGAGCCGGATGATTTCTGGCGCAGCTTTGCCGGCTCCTCGCCATGCAAAGGCATCCCGCGCGCCAAATAGCGCGCAAACGGGGGCCTGCGTCCGACGCAAACCACGGTGCCAATGAATTCCTCCGGTGCAGGCGACATGCGCCTGTTGAGCCCTCCTCTGCTCATGGCCGGAAAGCTAGTGCAATCTGATAGCTTCTGTAAAGTCCCCACACGCGCTTCAGAATATTTTTTCGAACCCAGAAGAAAATTGGAACGCTTGCTTGATCGGAAAAAATTCTCAGACTAACGTCCGGGTTCTGCCGCGGTCATAGCCAGATTATACGGTAGTCAGGATGTGAAACAGATCAAAGGTATCTGATATGTTTGATAATAACGCGCCATCGCCCGCGCCGAGCGATGCCACTGTCAGCGCCGCAGATTCCGTCGCTCGCGATCTGGCAGACATGATCCTGACGCAGATGGTGCCCGGCGCGAGCCTGCCCAGCGAAGCCGAGTTAGCAACACGTTATGGCGTGTCGCGCCTCACCATCCGCGAGGCGGTCAAACTCTTGGCCGGCCGCGGCCTGCTGGACTTGGCGCGAGGACGGCGCGCGGTTGTGCGCGAGCCAGATGGTTCGGTCTTCGCTGATTTCCTCACGGCCATATTGCACAATGATAGCAAGGGGCTTTTCGACCTCGTCGAGGTGCGTTTCTCGCTAGAAATGCAATCCGCCACTCTTGCTGCCAAGCGCGTCAATCGCGCCGGGCTGACCGCGATCGAAACCACTTTGGAGCGCATGCGCCAGTCTGCCGCCTCCGACAGTCCGGACGCAGAAGCCGATTTTCATAATGCTGATATTGCCTTTCACGAGGCCATTGCCCTCGCCAGTGGCAATCGCGTTTTAGGCTATCTGTTCGAGGCCATGTCCGGCCCCCTGCGCAATGGCGTTCGCATCAGCCGTCACGGCCAGGCCGCACGCGGCCACACGATCCAAGACACGATAAATGCCCATCAGCTCATTCTCGACGCCATTCGATCCGGCAATGGGCGCGCGGCAGGCGAGGCCATGCGTGTCCATCTCAAGGACACCGAATCCGACATCCGCGCCGCGCTTGCCAGCATGACCAATCTACGCCCCACCCAGACCGACCTGCCCCGATAAGCCTCTGAGCGACAGAAGATTTCTCAAACTCTGCGCTAACGCTCCTGCCTAGCCCCACACCCTATCGTGGGCTATGGTCCGCGCCGGATGGAGCGGAGGGCAAGGCGTGTCACAGGATCTTCTGATTAGCGTCGATGTCGGCACAGGCAGCGCCCGCGCCGGGCTTTTCGACAAAGCAGGCAAGCTTTTATCGCGCCACGAAGTCCCCATCTCGATGCGGCGCTCAGATGCCCATCACGCAGAACATGATAGCGAAGAAATTTGGTCCTCTGTCTGCCAGGCCGTGAGGGCAATTCTCAATCACGCCAAAGCCGATCCTGCCGCAGTCGTCGGCATCGCTTTCGATGCCACCTGTTCGCTGGTCGTCCGGGATGCAGACGGCGTGCCAGTTACGGTTTCCCCTGATGGCAACGCGCGTTGGGATACTATTGTCTGGCTCGACCATCGCGCCATTGCCGAGGCTGAAGAATGCACCCGCACGGGCCACCGCGTGCTCTCCTCCATCGGCGGCGTGATGTCGCCGGAAATGGAAGTACCGAAGCTGATGTGGCTCAAGCGTCACCTGCCCCAATCTTGGTCACGCGCCAAACAGATCTTTGATTTGGCAGACTTTCTCTCTTGGAAGGCCACTGGCTCAAATCAGCGCTCGCTCTGCACCCTTGCCACCAAATGGACCTATCAATCCGGAGATGGAGCGGGCTGGCAGCACGACTTTTTTGAACAAATCGGCCTTGAAGATATCTTCGAACGCACCAGCATCCCGCCGCATCCTACCCCTGTCGGGGGCGATCTGGGCCCCTTGACCTCTAAGGCCGCGACGGAGCTCGGCTTAACCACGAAATGCCACGTCGGCGCAGGCGTCGTTGATGCCTATTCAGGCGCGCTGGCCACTCTTGGCCCGCTGACAAGTACCCCACTCGACCTCAATCGCCACTGCGCCCTAATTGCGGGCACCTCAAGTTGCGTGATGACCATGGCACCCGACCGCGCGCCCACGCCGGGCGTTTGGGGGCCTCACCATGGAACAATCCTAGGCGGCTACTGGCAAATGGAAGGTGGGCAATCGGCCTCCGGCGCCCTGCTCGATCACATTGTCCGTTGGCACGCTGCGGGCGGCGACCCCACAGCCGAGCGTCATCGCGACATTATTGATCGCGTTCAGCAGTTGCGCGCCATCGAGGGTGTCGACTTCGCCAAGCGCCTTCATGTCGTCCCCGATTTTCATGGCAATCGCTCACCCCTAGCAAACCCAAATGCTCTGGGCGTCATATCTGGGCTAACCCTCGATAGTGACTTCGATAGCCTCTGCCGCCTCTACTGGCGGACATGTGTTGGCATAGCCCTAGGCATTCGTCACATTCTCGACGCCATCAACACCGGCCCCTATGCGATTGACACGATCCACGTCATCGGCGGTCACACCAAAAATCTACTATTGATGGAGCTTTACGCTGAGGCGACCGGCTGCACAGTGATCGAGCCCAACACTCCAGACGCAACGCTCCTGGGCATGGCGATGGCCGCCGCGAATGCCGCTGGGCTATATGATGGCCTGGCGCAAGCGACCATTGCGATGCACCAAGCCGGCACCGCCCACACACCCCACCGCAACGACGAAACCGCTTTTTCTCGCGACTACGATATCTTCTTGAAAATGCTCGCGCATCGCGCCGAGCTAGATGCCTACTCATAAGGACTATGTGCCGGAAACATTAGCGGAACTAATTTCGCTATGTCTCGTTCTCCCTGCAGCCCCGATGACTGCAGCCGTCTTGTACCCCCCAAGCCGGTTTATGGAGATACGATCATGCAGAATATCGAACTCAAATCCCTCGAAGATGCAGGTCGCACCACCGCAGTCTGGTCTTCCGATATTTCGGAGAAACCATCCCGCCTTGAAAGCGTTGCCTTCGCGCTTCTTCCGGCGTCGCTCATCCTAGTCGTCGCCGCGATTTTGCTGGTCGCGCTGCTCTAGGGTCAGAGCTGCGTTCGCGCCACTTAGGAGGGTCTTATGACACTAGGCACCATACTTCTTATTATTCTCATCTTGCTTCTGGTCGGCGCTCTGCCCAATTGGGGCTACTCGCGTAACTTTGGCTATTTCCCGTCCGGCATTCTGGGCGTGATTTTGGTTGTCGTGATCATCCTGCTGCTGATGGGACGAATTTAGCTAAGAACACCGAAAAACGGGCAGACTTCCCTCAGGCTCTTTGAGCCCGCCCGTTGCAAGACGGCATTGCCCCCGCCCGTCTTGCCCATGATCCCGGCGACCTAACGGTCTTGCCGGGATCATTCTTTATTGGCCCCTTCGGAACCCACACCCAGCATTCGCGTTTAGTACACACACATAGTGGAGTATTATTTATGGCAAGTTCAGACGTAACCACCGCAGCGGCCAAAGCGAAAAGCACAACGCGCGAAGCAGAACTAGAGCTTCAGATTTCACAACTGCGCGAAGACATTAAGTCGATCACGGACACTGTTGGTAAACTGGCAAACAGCAAGACTGAAGAAGCCAAGGGCAAGCTGAACGAAGTTAAAGACGCTGCAGCCAATGAACTTGAACACCTCAAGGCCAAAGGCCAGGACCTGATCGGCGAAGCCCAGGGTCAGGCTGAGCAGTATGAAAAGCAGCTCAAGGACACCATTCGTGAAAAGCCACTGACTTCGGTTGCGACTGCAGTGGGTATTGGCTTCGTCCTCGCCCTTCTGACACGGTAAGCCTTATGGGTCTGATAGCGCCCCTCGCGGCGCTACTCGGCTTAGAGGTAGAGAACATTGCCGACAAGGCAAAGGCGGCAGCAATCGTTTATGGGCTGCTGGGCCTGTTCTCGACCATTGCTATCGTCTTCCTGCTTGTCGCAGCCTATCTGGCGCTTGCTGATCTCTTTAGCCCGGTGATCGCCGCCCTCCTGCTCGCTGGCCTATTTGTCCTGCTTGCAGTGGCGCTATTGCTCGGCGCTCAGATTGGAAAGAACCAGCAAAAGCGCAAGGTCGCTCAGCGTCGGCGGTCCAGTGAAACCGGCGCCTTCATCACTACAGCAGCGCTCACTGCTGTGCCGATGATCTTGCGCGCACCAATGGCGGCTAAGCTTGCGCTGCCTGCTGCTATTATCGGTGCCCTAGCTCTGCTGCGGAACCGAGAGTAACCGTCTCAAACCACTGTCGCTGGCTGAACAATTGCCAGAGACAGTGGTTTTAATTCGAGCACCACCTTCTCTTCCAGCGGTATCAATTCCCCATCGATCACGGCGAACACGCCGCGTTTGCGCTTGGGAAAAGTCAGCACGACCTTGCGCGCTTCAATCTCGGTGACAGATGGATTGTCCCGCCATTGTCCGGTGACGATATCTTTCACAAGCCCCAACAGCGCGTTGGATGTCAGGGCACCAGCCACGTAGACGCCGAGCTTGCCGCTATCGAGCCGCGCTGCCACGGGCAGTCCACCGGCACCAACCGGGTTGTTGGATACCGCCAGGCCAGAGCTATGCTGAGACACCAAGCCCTGCGCCGTTTCGATTTCGACCGCAAAGCGCGGCGGGTTCACCATTGACGAAAACACCGCGCGCAGGCTCGCCAGCATTTTGCCGATCCGCCCATGATAGGTCATCGAATTACGGATCCGCACCAGCCGCGCATGAACGCCGACACCAAACTGAAAGACGAACGGTCGGCCATTGGCCGTCGCGACGTCGACATGGGCTATGCGCCCCGCAGCCAAAGCGCTAATCGCCGCCGTCAGGTCCATCGGCCCACCTATGGCGCGCGCGAACATGTTCATTGTCCCCGCTGGCAGAACACCCAGCGGCTTGCCGCAGTGGTAGGCCACAGCTGCGGCGACAGAGATCGTTCCATCGCCACCACCCGCTATAATGCCGTCCACCCCATCGTCCTCAGCGGCCGCCTGCAATGCCGCCTCGACCTCATTGCCACGGACCTGCACACACTCGAGCTTGTGCCCTTCCGCCTCAAAATTGGTCGTCGCCAGCGCGGTGAAAGCGTCAAGGTCTGTGGTTTTCAGCGTTCCACCATCCCGGTTGAGGATCATGCGGAAGCGCAATCTAGGCCTCGTGACCGTGGAGCAACTGCCCCAGCTGCGGCATGGTGATACGCACGGTTAAACCACCGGTATCGCGGCGTATGTACTTCGGTTCCCCGCCAAACTGATTGGAGAGCTGCTTGACGATAACCGATCCAAGCCCCTCATCGCTCGTTTCGTTCTGCAGGCCGGCACCATTGTCCTCGACGTCAAGAACAGCAATCCCATCATCACCCTTGTAAAGCTTGACGATGATGGCCCCGCCCTGGCCATTGGGAAACGCATGCTTGAGCGCATTGGTAATCAATTCGCCGACGAGAATACCCAAGGTCGTTGCATCTCGCGCACCAACCTCGATAGGTTCAATATCAGCGGAAATGCTGACACGCCCACTGTCCGCTTGGGTGTCGGCGATGTCCTCGACCACCGCACCCAAAAACTCAGCCGCGCTCGTGGTTTCAAGATCATCACCCAGTCGCAACCGTCTATGCGCGGAAGCAATCGCATGGACGCGTTGACGCGCTGCCTCAAGCGCAGTCTTCACCTTATCGGAGTTAGAGCGCATTGCCTGCAAAGCGAGGAGAGACGAGACCGTTGCCAAGGAATTGCCGATACGATGGTTCATATCCTGCAGAAGCGTCTCGACGCGTTCCCGTTCCTTTTCAGCAAGGGTTTTCGCCTCTTCGATAACCTTTGTTCGTTCCGCGACCTCGGATTCAAGCAATTCGTTCTGCGATTTCAGGCCATGCCGCTCCATCGCCAAAAGGCTCACCTGGCGCTGCGTGCGCGCCAGTAGCGAATAGGCCAACACCACCGAGGCGAACACTGCGGCAATCATCGCGAAAGCGGATAAGCTTCTCGTCTGGCGTATCGCCTCGTTTCTCTGCGCGAGCTTTTCGTCTTCTTCGGCCACAAAGTCCGCCAGCGTCTGAGTGACCTCGCTCATCAACCGCGCACCGAGCCCAGTCTCCAAGAGATTGAGCGCTTGCCCGCCTTCATTCAGCCGCGCGAGTTCGACAACCCGCTGCATTTCGGCGAGCTTACCCACGAAGGAACCCGTAATGCCTTCAAGCCGCGCGTGTTGGGCGCGGTCGTCTTCTGTCATGGTCAGCAGAGTGTCGGCATCGTCACTAATGCCAGCGATAGCGGATTGATACGCCTGATAAAATTGCTCATCGCCGGTGAGCAGATAGCCACGCTGGTTCGCTTCCGCCTCGACAAGCGATTGGCTCAACTGGCTAGCCGATGTCCGCACAGCGAAGGTCTTGGTGACATCTTCAAGCTGACGCTCGAAGCCACGCAACAAAAGCAGTGACGTCACAACGCCCAAGCACACCAAGGCCAAAGACGACCAAATAGCGACCCTGCGCATTTGCGGGCGCAACATGGGTCTCGTCTCTGCCGACTTGGTTTCCATCGTCAAAGGCCCCGATCCGATATTCAAATCCACTGCCCCGCTCAAGGCCGACATCAAGACGGCCTTGCATCACATCAATGGCAGTATTGAGGCTCAGGGCGAGAGAGATGGCAATAGGTGCCTCACTCACCCCTAGAACGAGTGGTTTCCTGATGTCACCTGCGCTGAAACAGCATCCGGACCATAGTCAGACTCGCCGCTGACTTTGAGAATATCAGTGAGGCGCGACCGTGCTCTGGAGACCCGGCTCTTCATGGTTCCCACCGCGCAATCACAGATGGCTGCCGCTTCTTCGTAGGAGAAACCAGAAGCGCCGATCAGAATAACAGCTTCACGCTGATCATCTGGCAGCTGCGCCAATGCCTTCTTGAAATCCTCAAGATCCATGGAGCCATACTGCGAGGGATGCACCGATAGTCGTTCGGTAAAAGCACCGTCGCTATCTTGCACCTCGCGGCCGCGCTTACGCATCTGGCTATAGAATTCATTGCGAAGAATGGTGAAAAGCCATGCCTTGATATTGGTGCCCATCTCAAAGCTGGACTGCTTCGCCCACGCTTTCATAACGGTATCCTGCACCAAGTCGTCAGCCTTATCGTGCTTGCCGGTCAAAGACACAGCAAACGCGCGCAGACTAGGCAAAGTCGCCAGCATTTCTCTCTTAAACGAGGGAGTCTCGGCTGCCATGAGGTTACTCCCCACCCGTTTGGGCACTAGCAGCTTGAGCCCTTTCGGCCTCATCAAGTTTTTCTAGTAAATCTAGAAGTTGGTCAGGAACCCCCTCGTCCTGCACTGCTCCATAAAGAGCACGCAAACGCGAACCAATATCGGAATTCGGCCCCAACCCGTCGTCTACCCGCCCCTCATGCTTTCGCATGTTCGGCTGAGTCACACGATTATCCTTTGTCATTCACCCGACCGTTCAGTCTTGCACTACTCTATTTAACAGTTACCAATGCACACATAGGGCAAAAGTTCCAGTACATCGGAACTTTCCTTTATCGTGGTCGTTAAGGATAAAGTGCAAGATTGCACGAGCGTCACTGGGGAGCTATTTTCTATGTCACTATCTATGCGGATTGCGCCGCACCTGCCCTACCTCCGTCGTTTTTCGCGCGCAGTGACTGGCTCACAAACTTCTGGCGACGCCTATGTCGCCGCTACTCTAGAAACTCTGATTGCCGATATTAGCCTATTTCCAGAAGCGTCTAGCGATCGCATAGCGATCTACAAACTCTTCTCGGCCTTGTTCTCCTCTTCTGCCATTACGATCCCATCGCCTGTTTCCAGTTTCATTTGGGAGCAGCGTGCGGCGTCTAACCTTGCCAATTTGGCCCCGCGCCCGCGCCAGGCATTTTTGCTGGTTGCAGTCGAAGGTTTTACCAATGATCAGGCTGCAGAAATTCTGGATGTGAGCGCTGAAGAGTTCACAGTTCTCCTGCGCGAAGCCTCGACCGACATCTCCCGTCAGGTCGCGACCGAGATTATGATCATTGAAGATGAGCCGCTCATCGCAATGGACATTGAGCAGATGGTTGAAAGTCTCGGCCATAAAGTCGTCAGCATTGCCCGCACCCACAAAGAAGCTGTGGCGATGTTCAATGACACCAAGCCACGCATGATCCTTGCAGACATTCAGCTTGCTGACGGAAGCTCGGGCATTGATGCGGTAAACGACATTCTCAACGCTGCGTCCGTGCCGGTCATTTTTATCACAGCCTTCCCAGAACGGCTGCTCACAGGTGAACGTCCCGAGCCGACCTTCCTCGTCACCAAACCGTTCAACCCAGACATGGTCAAGGCATTGATCAGTCAGGCCCTATTCTTTGACGAAGGTTCCCGAGCGGCAGCATAAACTGCAAAATCAAATCTAAAGCAGAAGGCCGGGTTATACCGGCCTTTTTCTTTGTCGAACGGAACTCGAAGAGCGGCGGAACAGTTTATATTTCAATTCAAACTTTGGAGATTGAGATGCTGTACTACGCTCTCGTATTCCTCGTTATCGCTCTTATCGCTGGCGTGCTCGGCTTCGGCGGCATTGCAGGCGCCTCTGCGGGCATCGCGCAGATTCTGTTCTTCCTGTTCTTGGCCTTCCTCGTCATCTCGCTGGTCATCGGCCTGATGCGCCGTAAAACCTAATCTCAGAAGGCGGTGCTCCGGCACCGCTTTTTTTATTGCCTTGGCGCAGGCAGCATATCCCCAATTCTTCCTGTAACCTTGTAGGCCACAAGGCCAATCCATTCGCGCATGGCAACGGTAAGAACCTCAAGGTTGAGGAGCGGATTTGCCAGGTCCAACCCAAAACTCTCATTGCCCGGACTCCTATAGTCGGTCGGCCAGGTCAGCACCTCTATGCCTTCCGCGCGAAATAGACCGACAGATCGCGGCATGTGAAAGGCTGACGTGACCAGCGCGATGCCCCGGCTGTTCTTAAGCTGGTCTGCGGTGAACGCAGCGTTTTCCGCCGTGTTCCGGGACTCACCTTCTAAAATTAGCCGCGATCGATCAATTCCGAGCTGAACGAATAGGCGTTCGGCCGATTCCGCCTCTGTTTCGGTTTCGGCTACAATTAGCCTGGACCCGCCGCTAAAGACGATCTGAGCCTGAGGGAACCGCTGTGCCAGGGTCACAGCTTCGACAAACCGATCCCCTGCGCTATTCAGCTCCGAAACGCCCCGCGCCGCGCTGATCCGCCCATAGGTAGAGCCACCCAAAACAAGGATTGTGTCGAGATCGTCCGGAAGCGCGGCCCGCTCGAATCTATTTTCTAACGGCGCAATTAAAACCGCACCAAAGTTCGAGAAACCGGCAACCAGCGTGAATACAACCGCGGAGGCGATAAAGCTCAATGCCATCCTTCGCTTATGGAAGAAGGTGCCGATCATCGCTGCGACTAAGAGTATCAAAATAATGCTTAATGGCTGAGCGATGAGCCAAAAAATCTTTGATAGCAGGAAGAACAACGCTACCCCCGATCTACACCGTCTTTGGGTAAAGAACCCTTTTTCACTTGCTATCTCACCGACTTCTGGTTTTCTACCAAATGGTCAAGATTGCGTGCCTTCAAAAATAGCAATCACCGGTCAGCAGGAAGGCTCTTTCGGGGGCTAAGGTCAGTATGAGTCAAGCCGAACCCGTTGTGAACGGGGCAAATGCCGTTGTCGAACTGCGGAATATCCATAAGTCCTTTGGTGAACTTGAGGTCTTAAAAGGCGTTTCGTTCTCCGCGAATGAAGGTCAGGTCATCTCGTTGATCGGCTCGTCCGGCTCTGGCAAATCGACGCTTCTGCGCTGCATCAATATGCTTGAAGTGCCCAATCAAGGTGACGTTGCCATTGGTGGTGAAGTCATTTCACTGGTGGGCAACGGCCATGCGCGCCGTATCGGCGATGAAAATCAGATCCGTCGCATCCGTTCGGAACTGGGCATGGTGTTCCAGTCCTTCAATCTCTGGGCGCACATGACTGTTCTTGAGAACGTCATGGAAGCCCCTTTGATCGTTCAAAAGCGTCAGCGCGCCGAAGTAGAAGCAGAGGCTCGCGCCATGCTCGACAAGGTCGGCATCGGCGCTAAGGCGGACGCTTACCCATCGCAGCTGTCTGGCGGCCAGCAACAACGCGCTGCAATTGCGCGCGCACTGTGCATCAACCCGCGCGTCATGCTGTTTGACGAACCCACCTCGGCTCTCGATCCGGAGTTGGGTGTTGAAGTACTACGCGTGATCAAGCTTCTCGCTGACGAGGGGCGCACCATGATCCTTGTGACCCACGATATGGATTTCGCACGGTCGGTTTCCGACCATGTGATCTTCCTGCATCAAGGGCTAATCGAGGAAGAGGGAACACCTGATCAGGTGTTTGGTGCAACCAAGTCGGCGCGTCTTAAACAATTCCTCAACGCAGCGAACCACGACTGACGAGGATTGGACTTAAGGCAAAAACCAAGAATTATAGGAGAGAGCGTTATGAAGAAAATTATGTTTGCCGCCGTTGCCGCACTTGCGCTAACCGGCGCGGTCTCCGCACAGGAAACCGTCCGTATCGCAACTGAAGGTGCATATGCACCTTGGAACTTCCTCGATGACAACGGCAATGCTGCCGGTTTTGAAATCGAGCTGGGCAATGCAATCTGCGCTGAAGCAGGTCTCACCTGCGAGTGGATCTTAAACGACTGGGATTCGATCATCCCGAACCTGCTCGCTGGCAACTACGACCTGATCATGGCTGGCATGTCGATCACTGAAGAGCGTCTCAAGACGATCGACTTCACCCAGAACTACTTCCCGCCAGATCCGTCCAAGTATGTTGCTATGGCAGCGACCGAGCTTGATTATGCCAACCTCTCCGGCGCCCGCGTTGGCGTTCAGGGCGGCACCATTCAGGCTGGCTATGCCGAAGAACATCACGCGGCCAACAACACCATCATCACCTTTGCGACCGCCGACCAGGCGATGGCCGATCTTGCAGCAGGCAACATCGACACCATCCTCGCCGACGGCGCTTATCTTGAACCAGTCGTTGCAGCTTCTGGCGGCGCGATCGAATTCAAGGGCGAAAACGTGCTCATCGGTGGCGGCGTTGGCGCTGGCGTCCGCAAGGATTCCGAAATCAAGACCAAGGTTGATGACGCGATCACCGCTCTGAAGAAGAACGGCACCGTCGACACCATCATTGCGAAGTGGTTTGAAGGCCACGGCCCATATTTCGCTGAATAAGGCTTAAAGCCCAACATCGGCCTTTCCCGCCATCGGGAAAGGCCTTTTAGAGATTCCCATATGTTCGAAGACTTTGCATTCTGGGTCGCCTACCTCACCAACGGTAAGCACATGACCTGGTACGCCAGCTTTCAGTTTACCGTTATTGCAGCCCTGCTCGGTGGGGCGCTTGCTGTTGTCTTCGGGCTAACTGGCGCGACGCTGAAAAGCTCGCGCTTTCTACCGCTCCGTCTGATTGGGTCCACCTACTCCGCTATCGTTCGCGGCGTCCCAGACATCCTCTTCTTCCTCTTCTTCCCGCTCGCCTTCGAGCAGGGCGTAGAGTGGTTCATCTCGACCCAAGTGTGTAGCGCCGACATGATCGCCGCGCAGAACGCACCTTGGCCTCCGTGTAAGGAAGCTAACTGGTTCCTGGGCACCACCGAATACCTGCTGCTCGCTAGCGTTTCCCTTGGCCTCGTCTATGGCGCGTTCGCGACCAACGTCATTCACGGGGCGATGCGCTCCGTGCCCCATGGCCAGCTTGAAGCGGCGCGTGCCTTTGGCATGTCCTCAAGCCAGGTGTTGTGGCGCGTGCATGTCCGCCAGATGTGGGTCTATGCCCTGCCCGGCCTCTCGAACGTCTGGCTGTTGCTCGTAAAAGCAACCTCGCTGCTCTCGCTCCTGCAGATTGCCGATATCGTGCTCTGGGCTGATCGTTTGGGTGCGCCAAATTTCCTACCCGCTGTAGGGTTAGTCCACGACGATTGGCGCTGGCGGTATTACCTCGTCCTCTTCCTCTTCTACATCCTGGTTACATGGGTTTCCGAACGCGTGTTTGAAGCGATTATGCGCAAGGCTGGTCGTGGGATTCTCAGCGAGGTGGCGGCATGATCCAGGAATTCATCGACGACGTGATCGTGATGGCCCCGGCTGTATTGTACAATCTGTACTTTGCTGCCGCATCGATCCCACTTGGCTTCGGGTTCGCGGTGCTTCTCGCACTTGGCAAAGCCTCGCCCAATAAGCTGATCAACCATTTGTCGCGCGGCTTTATCTACGCCTTCCGAGGGTCGCCGCTCTTCATCCAGTTCTTCATGTTCTATTCTCTGGCGCTGTCGCTGAACCTGAGCGTCTGGCGCCCTTTGGGCATTTCCGGTTTTGTGCTGCACCCGCTGTTTATTGCGCCGCTGGTCCTGACCATCAATACCGCTGCTTACACCGCCGAGATTTTCTACGGCGCTTTGCGAGCCGTTCCCAAGGGCGCGATTGAAGCCGCCCGCGCTTATGGAATGAGCCGTTCCCAGCAGTTCCGTCGCGTCATCTGGCCCAACATGATCCGCTTCGCCTGGCCCGCCTATACCAATGAGGTGGTGTTCCTGTTCCACGCGACAGCCATTGTTTATTTCGCCGTGCCTGTGCTGAGCGGTCAGCGTGAGCTCATGCTCACCGCCAAGGATTTTGTCGAACGCGACTTCAACGCCTTCCTCCATTTTTCGGCAGCAGCCGTTATCTTCCTCGCTGTCTCGCTGGTTATCTTCGCCATCTTTGGCGTGATTTATCAGCGCCTCATGCGCCACCTCCCCTCCCAGCCGGGCCTTCGTTTTGCGCCCAAATGGTTCCGCTAAGAACATGACTTTCCAGCAGCACTCCACTGTCGTGGCCGGCGATGCGCCTGGCCACTCAACCACGCTTTATTGGTACACCGTCGGTCCTGAAACCGCCGAGACCAAGGTGCATCTTCAAGCCGCCATGCATGCCGATGAACAGCCCGGCACCATGGCGCTCCATCACCTGCTGCCCATGCTGCGTGATGCTGACGCCAACGGAAAGCTCAACGCACGCTTTGTAATTTTCCCGTCGGTCAATCCGCTCGGTCTCGACACGCGCGTCCTGCGCCGTCACATCGGTCGCTATGATCTCGGCAGTGGCATCAACTTCAACCGCCGTTGGCCAGACCTTTATCCGGCGATTGCGGACAACGTCGCTGGCAAGCTCGGAACGAGCGGCGCTGAGAACGTCAAAACTTTGCGTGCTGCAGTTGGTGAATGGCTCGACAGCCAAATCCCACTCACCGCAAACCAGAAGCTGCGGGTTCTGGTCATGAAGTCCGCGCATGACGCGGACATCGTGCTCGACCTGCATTGCGATGACGATAGTCTCCAACATATCTTCACTTCGCCCGAGATGACCGGCCTTCAGACTTTGGCAGATCGTATGGGTGTGGCGGCAACGCTGACCGCTGAAGACAGCGGCGGCGGCTCTTTCGACGAAGTGCTCCCGAACCTCTATCGTAAGGCACAGGCCGCCAATCCAGGCCTGCCGATCCCGATGGCCGCTGAAACCGCGACCCTCGAATATCGCGGCCAAGCCGACGTGTTCGATCACATCGGTAGCAAGGACGCTAATGGTCTTTATGGCTTCTTCTGTGATCGCGGCTTGATCAACGACACTGTTAATCCCGCTACGCCAGCACCCGCTTTCGTGCCGTTTGAAGCGACAGAGGTTCTGCGCACAGACCGCCCGGGCCTTCTCGCCTATCGCGTCGAGCTGGGCGATGAAGTCAAGAAGGGCGACGTGATCGCCGATCTCATCGCCATGGACGGCCCCGAGGCCTTTATCGCCCGCACGCCAATCACCACCAGTGCAGATGGCTTTGTGCTGTCCCGCGTCATGGCCAAGTATGTGCCAGCAGGTGCGTCCATCGCCAAGATCGTAGGCAAGGAAGTCCTCCCCAGCCGCGCTGGCGGTTACCTTCTCGAAGACTAAACACAAAGGGCTGGATCGATGATCCAGCCCTTTCTTATTCCTAGCGCTTATCGGCTTACTTTAGCCCGAACGCTCCGTGCTCAAGCGCCGTGAACACGCCACGCAGCTCCGCCAAACCCTTCATCCGACCAATAGTGGGATAGCCCGGCTGCGCCCGGCGACCGAGGTCATCCAAAATATCCTGACCATGATCCGGACGCATCGGGATCTGCCAATCCTTGCGACCTACGGCCTTGCGGCGGCGCTCTTCCTTGATCACAGCCGCGATAACCGCAACCATGTCCGTATCGCCCCCCAAATGCTCGGCCTCATAGAACGAGCCCATGATGTCGTCATTGTCACGCTTGACGTTACGCAGGTGCAGGAAGTGGATTTTTTCGGCGAATTGCTCAACGATAGCCGGCAGATCGTTGTCAGGACGCGCCCCTAGGGAGCCCGTACAGAACGTCATGCCATTCGCTGGGCTATCCACCGCGTCGAGAATGTATTTGTAGTCCTCAGCCGTCGACATGATGCGTGGCAAGCCAAGCAAAGCGAACGGCGGATCATCAGGATGGCAGCACAGCCGCAAGCCGAGGTCTTCCGCTGTTGGCACCACTTCTTCAAGGAAGTGGATAAAGTGCTGGCGCAGCTGATCTCGACTGATCGCACCATATTCATTGAGGTGCGCTTGTACGTCTTCGAGCGACATCGACTCCGTTGAGCCTGGCAGGCCCATGGTGACGTTGCGTGCGAGCTGCTTCTTGTCGTCTTCCGACATCGCTTCAAACCGACGCCCTGCCTCATCGGCAATGGCATTGGTGAAGTCCGCCGGCGCGCCAGGGCGCTTGAGGATATGAATATCAAACGCGGCAAAATCGGCGATATCGAAACGCATGCAGGAGCCGCCATGCGCAACCTGCCAGCGCAGATCAGTCCTCGTCCAATCCAGAACCGGCATGAAATTATAGCAAATTGTCTCGATGCCGCTGTCCGCGAGATTACTCATGGAGATCTTGTAGTTAGCGATATGCTCCCGCCAATCGCCCTTCTGCTTTTTCATGTCCTCGGTAACAGGAAGACTTTCGACCACATCCCAAGTGAGCCCGGAAGCAGAACCGTCCTTACGCGTAGAAATTTCCGAATGGCGTTTGGCAATCTCTTCCTTCGTCCAAACGACACCATTGGGAACGTGGTGCAGCGCACTGACCACGCCTTCGGCGCCAGCTTGGGTGATGTCATCGATGCTGGTCAAATCCTTCGGACCAAACCATCTCCATGTCTGTCGCACTTAAGGCTCCATAAATTCGATTGTTCTTGAATGTGATAGGCGCGCACAAACACCCGCGTGCGGATGCTGCCGCGCGCGGGGATCTGGCTCGATATGTGATGGTAATGAACGAGCGCTAGACGCTCGGTTGCGCTGCCCTACTTGCGCATTTGCCTGTCGTAGACGAAGCGCGGCATTTCCCACTTGAAGGTCAAAGCCAGCATACGCAGCGTAAAGCCCACCGCGATGGCGACCGCCGCTGTCAGATCCGGCGAGAAGTTCAGCATGAGCCCGGCGTAATAAAGCGCGCCCGTGATCAGCGAAACGGTAGCATAAAGCTCGCCTTGGAACACCAGGGGAATATCGTTGCACAGCACGTCGCGCAGAATACCGCCCACGATCCCGGTGATGATACCCGAGACGATGATGATCATCGGATGCAGATCGAGTTCCATCGCAATGTTGCAGCCAATGATCGAAAAGACCACCAGACCGAACGCGTCGAGCGCCAGGAAGGGCCACTTCAACCGATCGACGACGCGCGCCAATGGGATGGTCAGCAAAGCTGCCCCACACACCAGTAGCAGCAAATAAGGGTTCGCGACCCAGGTGAGTGGATAGTGCCCGATTAGAACGTCCCGCATGCTGCCTCCGCCAAGCGCGGTGACACAGGCGATGAGGCACACGCCAAACCAATCCATGTTCCGACGACCCGCAGCGAGCGCCGCTGTCATGGCTTCGGCGGTAATGGCGATATAGAATGCAATAAGCAGCATGGCCAGCCTGTGGGGGGACGGAAGAATCTGCGGCCACTGTACGGGACCGCATGTCCTCTGTCTCACCCATCGTTTTGGCACAAGTGTTCACAGCGGATCGCTTACAGAAAATCAGCGCGGTGCGGCGTGAACACATCAACCAGCCGCCCCTTCTCAAGCGCGACGACGCCGTGCACCAAGCCAGAAGGCACAATAAAGCTGCCCCCCTGCCCCACGATTTCGGTTTTGCCGTCGATCGTCACCTCAAAGGAGCCTTCGGCGACATAGCTCACCTGAATATGCGGGTGGCTATGCAATGCGCCGACGGCCCCCTTATCGAAGCCGAATTCGACCTGCATCATTTCCGGGGTATGGATCAGCACACGCCGCGTATTGCCGGGCGACAATTCAATCCATTCACTGGCGTTTGGCTGAGCAAAAAACGCTTGTTGGCTCATGTCGTTACCTCGCTAGCCAGCCGCCATCCACAGGGATCGTCGCCCCATGCATGTAATTGGAAGCCGGTGCCAAAAGAAAAACCGCCGCGTCGCCAATGTCCGACGAGACGCCCCAGCGACCCGCCGGAATACGCCCCAAGATCGACGCTGACCGGTCCGGATCATTGCGCAGAGCTTCAGTGTTGTTGGTCTCGATATAACCGGGCGCGATAGCATTCACATTGATGCCCTTAGCGGCCCACTCATTGGCCAAAAGCTTGGTGATGCCCATCACGCCTGACTTGGATGCCGTGTAGCTGGCAACGCGAATACCGCCCTGATAGCTGAGCATCGACGCGATATTGACGATCCGCGCTTGTCGCCCCTCGGCAAGGGCTTTGCGCCCCAGCGACTGGCAGAGGAAAAACACCGTCTTGAGATTTACATCCATGACGCTGTCCCAGTCCTCTTCCGAGAAGTCGACTGCATCAACGCGCTTGATGATCCCGGCATTGTTGACCAAGCCATGGATTGGGCCATGCTCCGCCCAAACTGCGTCGAACATAGCCTGCGCAGCACTGGGTGAGCTCAGGTCAGATTGAACGGCGATGAAGCCCGACCCCTGAGCCTCCATAATGGCCGCTGTCTCATCCATGGTGGAACGCCCAACACCGATGACCCGACCACCTGCGCGGCCAATGCTGAGCGCAATGCCCTGACCAATGCCGGTGTTGGCACCAGTCACCATCACGGTCTTGCCCGAAAGGCTAAACGCAGACAGATCCATTAGTAGAGATCTCCCATCTCTACCTTTTCAATGTCGGTGTAATCGACATTGTCGCCCGCCATCGCCCAGATGAAGGTGTAAGCGCCCGTGCCTGCGCCCGAATGGATAGACCAAGGCGGCGAGATAACAGCCTCTTCGTTGCGAACGATGAGATGACGGGTTTCTTCTGGCTCACCCATTAGGTGAATGACAAAAGCATCCGGCTTGAGGTCGAAATAGAGATAGGCCTCCATGCGGCGGTCATGCACGTGAGCGGGCATGGTGTTCCACACAGAGCCGGGCGCGAATTGGGTAAGACCGACGACGAGCTGGCAGGTCTTCACACTGTCAGCATTGACGTATTGGAAGATTGTCCGCTCATTGGCGGTGTCCGCAGCGCCTGCTTCCAAGCGTTTAGCGCCGGACTGCTGCAACAGTTTTGTCGGATAGGACGCGTGCGCTGGTGCGCTGAGGAGATAGAACTTTGCGCCCTCTCCCGCGAACTGGACGTCTTTGTTGCCCATGCCAATGTAGAGCATGTCGCGCGACCCAACCGCGTGGTTTTCGCCGTCGACGACAATCGTGCCTGGAGCGCCAATATTCACGGCGATCAGCTCGCGGCGATCTAGGAAGTTTTCCGTGCCTGTCGGCTTGATGGGCAAAAGCGCCAAAGGGGCGCCAGCAGGCACCGCGCTACCGACGGCCATACGATCATAGTGTGTGTAAACCCAACGCACCGTGTCCGGTTCGAACAGGTCTTCAACCAAGAAGGCGTCGCGTAGCTCCTCAGTGCCCATTACCGATGCGGCAATCGGATCGATAGCAAAGCGAATTTCGTACTCAGTGCTCATGACAGTCCTCACTTAGTTCTGTTCGTCCAACCGCTGGCGATAGCGCTGCTGGCTGCGAGATAGGTGGTCGCGCATGGCCTCACGCGCGGCGTCTTCGTTTTGGTCGCAAATCGCGTTCAGGATGGCGCGATGCTCTTCATGCAATCCGGCTTGATAGTCGTAAGTCAGTACGCTCTCTGTGCCCCACGGGGAGGCAACATCGCAGGGTATGGTTCGGCTACCGAGCGCCTCCAGCACCTCAAGATAGAAAGGGTTGTTGGTTGCGGACGCGATGGATCGGTGAAATGCGAAATCCGTGCGCCCGGTTGGTGTCCCTTGCTCCAGAAGACGCCCGAACTCATTGAACGTTTCCCGCATCTCTGCTTCTTGGCTCGAGCTACGGCGAACCGCCGCCAAGCCAGCCGCCTCGATCTCAATCCCCATACGCACTTCAAGAACGTTGAGAGCCACCGAGATTTTGTGCGTTCCGGCACCACCCAAGGCACTGAACGTCGAGGCAGCGTTGGCCATGACGTAGAGCCCTGCACCCTGCCGAGGTTCAACGATCCCATCAGCGGCCAAAGCAGCAATGGCTTCACGGATGACCGTGCGGCTAACGCCAAAGACACTTGTCAGCTTGGCTTCACTGGGAAGCTTGGCGCCAGGAACAAACTCCCCGGCCCCAATTCTTTGCCGCAAAGTCTCTGCGACCACTAACGCAAGCTTGGGTTTGCGGGCGCGCTCGGCGCCCGCTTCTTGCAGAGCCATGACATCACCGGAACAGGCTTGGGAGCCAAAGCGACAGCGCCGGAATGTACGTAACGAGACCCAAGACAATCAGACCAGCCAGATAGAAGGGCCAAATGCTCTTCATCGCTTCCCAGACCGTTATCTTGCCCACCGCCGCGGCGACAAACTGCACCGGTCCAAGGGGCGGGGTATTCAAGCCAATACCTAGGTTGAGGATCATGATCACCCCGAAGTGCACTGGGTTCACACCAAAGGCCGTAACCATCGGTAGGAAGATCGGTGTGGTGATGATGATCAGCGGCCCCATGTCCATAAAAGTGCCGAGCAGCAGCAAGACGATGTTGATCAGCAGCAGCACCATGAGCGGGTCTTGGGTGATGTTTGAGATCAGGTCCGTCAAGATCGGAGCAACGCGCAGGTAAGCCATCAGCCAACCAAACGAGGCTGCGGCACCAATGATGAACAACACCATCGAGGTCGTGCGCACAGCACCCAGCACAGCGTGAACAAACTCACCCCAGCTCAGGCTGCGATAGACGAACAGCGTCACAAGCAGCGCATAGATCACCGCGATGCACGAGCTTTCCGTCGCCGTGAACATTCCCGAGCGTACGCCACCGAAGATGATGACAATCAGCATCAGGCCGGGGATGGAAATGAGGAAATACTGGAAGGCCTTACGGAAACCAGGAAATGGCTCAGTCGGGTACCCGCGCTTCACAGCCACGAGGTAAGCCGTGATCATCAGCGCAACGGCGAGCAAGAGGCCAGGAATAATGCCGGCAGTGAACAGATCCGCAATCGAGATACGACCACCGCCCGAGAGCGAGTAAATGATCATATTGTGCGACGGCGGCAGCAACAGAGCGATCAGAGCCGCCATTGAGGTGACGTTCACCGCATAGTCAGCACCGTAGCCACGTTCCTTCATTTGCGGGATCATGATCCCGCCAACCGCAGCTGCTTCCGCGACGGCCGAGCCAGAAATACCGCCGAACAAAGTCGAAGCCGCCACGTTGACCTGACCGAGACCACCGCGCACGTGTCCGATCACCGCCCCTGCAAAGGCGATAATGCGTGCAGCAATGCCTCCCCGCATCATCAGATCGCCAGCGAAGATGAAAAATGGAATTGCCAGAAGCGTAAAGCCCGCTAGCCCCGAGTTGAGCTGCTGAAACACCACCATCGCCGGGCGTCCCAGATAGAGAACGGTCGCAAAGCTTGCAATGCCCAGACAGAAGGCGATTGGTGTACCGACCAACATAAGCGCGGTGAAAACACCGAAAAGGATCCAGTATTCCATGGTGTTTAGGCCTCGGTCACGAGTTCAGAAACGGGTTCATCGATGGGTTCACCAGCCCAGCGCCGCAGGAGGCGCTCAAGCGAGAACAGGCACATCAGAACACCCGAAATAACGACAGGGAGGTAGGTCATGGTCTGCGGCACATGCAGAACGGGAATGGTCACCGTCCAACCACGAATGGCCAAAAGTGCGCCGTAGTAGATCATGCCTGAAGCGAATGCGAAAACCGCAACGTCGCTGATCGCCCGCAGCACACCCTTCGCGGCTGGCGGCAAAACATAGATCAAAACGTCAAAACCCATATGGAAGTTTTCGCGAACGCCAACGGCTGCGCCCAGGAAAATCGTCCAGCTCATCAACATGATCGCGGTCGCTTCAGTCCAAGGCGGCGACGAATTCATCACGTAGCGCATAAAGACTTGATAGAAGACGATGGCCGTCATGACGACAATGCCAATACCAGCAAGCCACAGCGCGGCAGTCGAGAGCCCTCTCAGCAGCGCGCTGAAAGTGGGGAGCCAAGTTTTCATAAGATTTCCTCCGCAGGGTGGAAGCCGGGCTCGCGACCTTTGCGAGCCCGGTGCGTACGGGTTTTAGCCCTCGGTTGCCTGAATGCGGGCAACCAGATCCTGCAGCTTTGGATCGGTAACGTACTTGTCGTAGACAGGCTTCATCGCTTCGATGAATGGGGCCTTATCAACTTCGTTGATGGTGGCACCGAGCGCTTCGACAGCAGCCTTGGATTCAACTTCCTTCGCCTGCCAGAGTTCACGCTGGTAGGCGACAGATTCCTTGGCAGCTTCGCGCATGGCCTGCTGGGTTTCTGCGTCCAGTCCGTCCCAAACCACCTTTGAAACGACCAGGACTTCTGGAACCATCAGGTGTTCGTCGAGCGAGAAGAACTTAGCAACTTCAGCGTGACCGGCAGTGTCATAGCTGGGGTAATTGTTTTCAGCACCGTCGATAACGCCGGTCTGAATGCTGGAGTACACTTCACCATATGGCATTGGCGTAGCGTTACCGCCGAGAGCGCCAACCATGTCAACGAAGATGTCCGACTGCATCACGCGGAACTTCATGCCGGACATATCGGCCGGGGAAGTGATCGGCTTGGAGCTGTTGTAGAACGAACGCGCGCCACCGTCGTAGAAGTTCAACGCAATAACGTCCACCTTCTCGAAGGCTGCGAGAATTTCTTCGCCGATTGGGCCGTCCAGAACGTTGTGGAAGTGCTCAGTGGAGCGGAAAATATAAGGAAGCTGAGTGACGGTCGCTTCTGGAACCTGTGTATTGAAAGCGCCAATAGAGATGCGGTTCATGTCGATGACACCGAACTGCGTCTGCTCGATGGTATCAGCTTCACCACCCAATTGCGCCGAGTGGAACACTTCTACGCTATACTTCCCGCCGGTCTTTTCCGAGAGAAGTTCGCCGAACTTCTTTACGCCTTCAACGGTTGGGTAGCCATCAGGATGGGTATCGGACGAGCGCAACACAGTCTGTGCGCTAGCAGCTGAAACCATCAGGCTGGAGACAACGAAGGCCAGAATAGCCTTCTTCTGCATATGGAACATATAGAACCTCCCAAGGTGCTTTTAGACTCGTATCCTCATATCGAGCCCGGACGTTTACCGCCCATATCATCTAGTATGCAAGACGATACTGGAACAACTTGTATGGAAGTGAAAAAACCGAGTCAACAGACAAGTTGCAGAATTTGTATGACGACTAAATCTCTAGCAACAAACAAAAAGCCTCCAAACCGCAAAGGCTTGGAGGCTCAGATGACGAATTTCGGTGCGAAGATTTAGATGTGAATTGCCCCATCGCCGAGCGAAAGCGCAGCTTCACGGATCGCCTCAGAAAGCGTCGGATGCGCGTGCGTTGTGCGGGCTAAATCTTCCGATGCGCCGGAGAATTCCATGAGCGTTACGAGCTCATGGATCATCTCGCCAGCGTTCTTGCCGATGATATGCGCGCCAAGCACGCGGTCAGTTTCCACGTCAGCAAGAATTTTGACGAAGCCCTGCGTCGACATCATCGCCTTGGCACGACCATTGGCGGTGAAGGGGAACTTGCCGATCTTGTAATCGACGCCTTCAGCCTTGAGCTCATCTTCCGTCTTGCCGACCGTCGCCACTTCCGGATTGGTGTAAACCACACCCGGGATAGCTGCATAGTTCACGTGGCCGGCCTGACCGGACAGGATTTCGGCAACAGCAATGCCCTCGTCTTCCGCCTTATGTGCCAGCATTGGGCCAGCAATGACGTCGCCAATTGCATAGATGCCATCGACCGAGCTCTTGTAATGGCCATCCACTTGAACACGGCCGCGTTCATCAACGGCAACACCGACGATATCGAGACCAAGCCCCTCGGTGTTCGCCTTACGGCCGATGGCAACCAATGCAACGTCAGCAGCCAGCACTTCTGCTGCCCCGCCCTGTGCTGGTTCAACACGAACCTTGATCGAGCCATCTTCCTCGCGATCAACACCAGCGACCTTGCTCGACAGCTTGAATTCCATACCCTGCTTCTGCAGCATCCGCTGGAACTGGCGCGCGACTTCGCTGTCCATACCCGGCAGAATACGGTCGAGATATTCAACAACGGTCACCTGAGCGCCAAGACGCATCCACACAGAGCCGAGTTCTAGGCCAATAACACCAGCACCAATCACCACGAGCTTGTTCGGCACAGCCTGAAGTTCAAGCGCGCCTGTGGAGGTGACGACGGTTTCTTCGTCGATCTCGATGCCCGGCAGGTTTGCCGAGACCGATCCGGTAGCGATCACAATGTTCTTCGTCAGAATTTCAGTCTGAGCACCAGACTGCGGCGTGACCAGCACCTTGCCCGCAGCAGGGATTGAGCCAATTCCGCGGAATACGGTGATCTTGTTTTTCTTGAAGAGATACTCAACGCCACCAACGTTGGACGACACCACATCAGCCTTGTGGTTCATCATCTGAGGTAAGTTCAGCTTCGGCGTCGAAATATCGATGCCGAGCGCCTTAAAATTGTGGTTCGCTTCTTCGAAAAGCTCAGAGGCGTGCAACAGCGCCTTCGATGGGATGCAGCCGATGTTGAGGCACGTCCCGCCGAGGGTTTGCCATTTCTCGACAACGGCCACCTTCATACCAAGCTGAGCGGCGCGGATCGCGCACACATACCCGCCGGGGCCCGAACCGATGATGGTAAGGTCGAATTGGTCTGCCATTGTTTAAGCCTCAATGAGTTCAGCGCTGCTGCGCGATGGCGACTCGAAACGCCAGCGCAAGGAAGGTTATGCCGGTAACCCGATTGAACCACCGGCCGACACGGTAAAAGCCCTGTCGAACACTGGTTGTCGTAAAGAAAAACGACACCAATGCGAACCAGGTAAAAAGCATTAGGCTCATACTTCCCACGTAGAAAACCTTGGTCTCAAAACCCGTACGGACCGAGACTAAGGACGTGAAGAGAGCCAAGAAAAACAGTACCGCCTTGGGGTTAAGAAGATTGGTCAAAAAACCCAAGGCAAACGCGCCAAGATCGCCCGTCGCTGCACCATCGTTCGCGCCAATTTCTGGCGCTTTGGGCGGCGGACTGCGCAGGGCCGAAATGGCGAGCCAAACGAGATACGCGACACCGGCCCACTTCAAAACGTTGAACAACAACAAAGACTGCCCAACGATCAAACCAACGCCCAAAAGCGTATAGGTGCCATGGACCAGAATGGACGCGGCGATACCAGCGGATGTGAAGAGCGCGGCGCGGCGGTTGTGCACTACGGCTTGGCGTAGAACCATAGCGAAATCCGCGCCGGGAAGAACGGCGTTGATACCGAAGGCCAACATGAGGCCTGCGAATTCAAACCACGGAAAGCTCATCAACCCGCCCTTCAAACGGCCACGACAAGGGTTATACGAGCCAACGTCCCATCACAACGCCAGCATGGTCAAGTGCCCCTGCCCGTTTAGCATGGCAGTTTAGAAAGCAACGCCGACGAACATCAAGATCAGGCCAATTAAAGACACGACCCAGATCATTGAGCGCAATTGCTTTACGTCAATAAAATAGGCGGGCAGATAAGCGCAACGTGCCCAGAACCACAAATGAGCGCCCCACTGGGTCAAGCCATCACTGCGGCCTGAAACTTCAGTCGCAATGGCGAGGGCCACAAAGACAGCATAAGTTTCGAGGAAATTGGCGAGTGCCTTTTGCGCTCTAGCGTTAAGCTTGCTCGGCGGGGGCACATTTTCATCGCGCTGGCTGTTGGCGTAATCCACGCCATAATCAAGCCGATAAAACGTTGACTGCACGAACAAATAGGCCAGCGCCAGCGCGGCGCTCCAAACGAGATAAGTCAACTCTATCGACATAGTACCCTCCTGCGATGTCAGGATACTACGCCGATAAAGCGCGTTTGGTTCAACCTGCGGAAATTTCTTGTGCCTGCTTCAAGACACTGGGCAGCTGTTTATCGATATCGAGGGTGCCACTCTGCACCTGCTCCAAGAATGTTTTGCAGAACACATCCTTGTCGCCCGCCTGATTGAAGGCCGACATGATCTGGCTCCCGCCGTAGGTTTCAGCAGCTTGCTGTTGCCCTTCAGCAGCGCCCCCTAGGCGCGTGATGACCCGATCGGCCAGGTCCAAGTAGCTGATGTTGCGCAGATACCAGTTGGCCGCCGCGTCCTTATAGATCGGGTCGAGGCCTGTATTCTCGTAGCAATGGGTCGTCATGGCATCGACGATAGCCTTGGAGCCATGGAATGCCATCAACTCGCCGATCAGTGGCGTATTGCTGGCTTGTTCCTGAGCGGAAATCGTAAAGGGAAACAAGGATAGTGCGGCGACACACAATACAAACCGTCGCAAAATTATCTCCAAAACTACTCAACCGCGGTCCGGCAACACACACGAAAAAGGCCCGCCGAAGCGGGCCTTTTGAAAGCGCAATTGTGACCTTTTAGAGGTCGAGAACGAGACGCTCTGGGGATTCCAAGCTTTCCTTGACGCGAACGAGGAAAGTCACGGCTTCCTTACCGTCAACAATTCGGTGATCGTAGCTAAGCGCGAGGTACATCATCGGACGGATGACGATCTGACCGCCAACCACAACTGGACGTTCCTGGATCTTGTGCATGCCCAGAATGCCGGACTGCGGTGCGTTCAGGATCGGGGTCGACATCAGCGAGCCATAAACACCACCGTTAGAGATGGTGAAAGTGCCGCCCTGCATATCTGCCATCGACAGCTGCCCGTCGCGTGCCTTCTTGCCGAGGTTGCCGATTTCCTTTTCGATTTCAGCAATCGACATCTGATCCGCGTTACGAACAACAGGAACCACCAGCCCCTTGTCGGTGCCAACGGCGACGCCAATGTGGGCATACTTCTTGTAGATCAGCTCATCGCCGTCGATCTCAGCATTTACAGCTGGGATTTCCTTGAGAGCCTGCACGACGGCCTTGGTGAAGAAGCCCATGAAACCGAGCTTTACGCCATGCTTCTTTTCAAAGAGGTCCTTGTAGCGTGCGCGCATGTCCATAACAGGCTGCATGTCCACTTCGTTGAAAGTGGTCAGCATAGCGGCCGTGTTCTGTGCATCCTTAAGACGACGGGCGATGGTCTGGCGCAGACGTGTCATCTTCACGCGTTCTTCGCCAGCTGCATCGTCTGGATTGGACGGTGCGCGTGGTGCAGCAACAGGAGCCGGTGCAGCAGCAGCAGGCGCGGCGGCCACAGCAGCAGGGCGCGCCAGCGAAGCCAACACGTCTTCCTTCAGAACCTGACCGGCTTTGCCGGAACCAGCGATTGAGCCTGCGTCGAGGCCCTTTTCGTTGATCATCTTCTGAGCAGATGGGGTCGGTGCACGGTCAGTTACAGCCGCTGCTGGCTTAACGGGCTCCGGACCAGCGGCATTGGCCGCTGGAACTTCGCTCTTTGCAGGAGTCGGTGCGGCTGCTGCAGCCGGAGCTGAAACTGCAGCACCAGTGCCCACGCCAATCGCGCCGAGCAGAGCGCCAACGTCCACTGTCGCGCCGCTTTCTGCAACAATAGCTTCAAGCACGCCCGAAGCCGGTGCGGGCACTTCGATAGTGACCTTATCGGTTTCGAGTTCCACGAGCGGTTCATCGGCGGTGACAGTGTCACCAACCTTCTTGTACCACTGACCAATAGTGGCTTCAGATACGCTTTCGCCCAGGGTCGGGACACGGATTTCAGTCGACATATTTGTTGTCCTTGTACTGGTTTACTTAGCGAATGCGTCGTCGAGGAAGGCCTGCAGCTGCGCAAGGTGCGTACGCATCAGACCCGTTGCCGGCGATGCTGCGGCCGGACGACCGACGTAGCGAACGCGCTGGCCTTCACGACCAATCTGGTCAAATACCCATTCAACATAAGGTTGGATGAACGCCCAAGCACCCATATTGCGGGGCTCTTCCTGACACCAAACAACGTCAGCATTAGGGAAGCGGCTCAACTCATCGTGGAGAGCCTTCGCCGGGAACGGATAAAGTTGCTCAACGCGCAGCAGGTAGACGTCGTCAATGCCACGCTTTTCGCGGTCTTCCAGCAGGTCGTAATAGACCTTACCAGTACACAGCACCACGCGACGGATCTTTTCGTCTGACGTGAGGCGGATCGTGGTCTTTGGCAGCCCTGGTGCTTCAGCGTCGTCCCAGAGGAGACGGTGGAAGCAGCTATCTGGCCCAAGTTCGACCAAGCCAGAAACGGCACGCTTGTGACGCAGCAGGCTCTTTGGCGTGAACAGGATCAGCGGCTTACGGAAGTCGCGTTTCAGCTGACGGCGCAGAACGTGGTAATAGTTCGCTGGCGTCGTGCAGTTGGCGACCTGCATATTGTCTTCAGCGCAAAGCTGCAGGAACCGCTCCGGACGCGCCGAAGAGTGCTCTGGGCCCTGCCCTTCATAGCCGTGCGGTAGCAGCATCACGAGGCCGGACATGCGGAACCACTTGCGTTCACCCGAAGAGATGAACTGGTCGATAACGACCTGCGCACCGTTCACAAAGTCACCGAACTGCGCTTCCCAAAGGGTCAGAGCGCGCGGCTCTGCCAGTGAGTAGCCATATTCAAAGCCCAGAACAGCCTCTTCCGACAGCATCGAGTTGATGACTTCGTAGCGGGACTGGTCAGCCGAAAGATTGTTGAGCGGGGTGTAGGTCTTGTTCTCAACCTGCTGATCGTTCAACACCGAGTGGCGCTGGCTAAAGGTGCCGCGTTCACAGTCCTGGCCGGAGAGGCGGACTGGGTGACCTTCAGTCACCAGCGTACCGAACGCCAGTGCTTCTGCAGTTGCCCAATCGATGCCTTCGCCGCTTTCAATCGCGCCAAGACGATTGTCCATAAAGCGCTTAACAGTCTTGTGGACGTTGAAGTCAGCCGGAACGGTTGTCAGCTTGGTGCCGATATCGTGCAGAACATCAAGCCCAACGCCGGTTTGACCGCGTCGTGGGCCTTCGAGCTCAGCTGGCTTGAAATCCTTCCAAGCGCCATCGAGCCAGTCAGCCTTGTTCGGGCGGTAGTCTTGGCCCGCTTCAAACTCAGCTTCAAGGTTCGCTTTCCAGTCCGCCTTGATCTTCTCGATTTCGGCAGCCGAATAGAGACCTTCCGCAACGAGCTTGTCCGAATAGATCTCCAGCGTCGACTTATGCGAGCGGATCTTGGAATACATCAAAGGCTGCGTGAAGCTTGGCTCATCGCCTTCGTTGTGGCCAAAGCGGCGGTAGCAGAACATGTCGATAACGACTGGCTTGCCGAACTTTTGGCGATACTCGACAGCAACCTTGGCCGCGAAAACCACAGCTTCCGGATCGTCACCATTCACATGGAACACCGGCGCTTCGATCATCTTGGCAACGTCGGTCGGATAAGGCGACGAACGCGAATACATCGGGCTCGTGGTAAAACCGATCTGGTTGTTGATCACAAAATGGATCGAACCACCTGTACGGTGCCCCTTAAGGCCCGACAGACCCAAGCATTCGGCGATAACGCCCTGCCCAGCAAAGGCAGCATCGCCGTGGATCAACAGAGGAAGAACGACAGAACGGTCGGGCTTTGCCGACTGGTCCATGTTCACCAGCTTGGCGTCAGGCGCGATAAATTTATCCTGCTTGGCGCGAGCCTTGCCCAACACTACCGGATCGACAATCTCAAGGTGAGATGGGTTTGCCGTCAGCGATAGGTGAACCTTGTTGCCATCGAACTCACGGTCCGACGATGCACCAAGGTGGTACTTCACGTCGCCCGAACCTTCGACGTCTTCTGGGTAGAATGCACCACCCTTAAACTCATGGAACAGCGCGCGATGCGGCTTGGCCATGACCTGCGTCAGCACGTTCAAACGACCACGATGCGCCATGCCAAGGACGATGTCCTTGATCCCCAGCGCACCACCACGCTTGATGATCTGCTCCAGCGCAGGAATGGTGCTTTCGCCGCCATCAAGGCCAAAGCGCTTGGTGCCGGTATACTTCACGTCGAGGAATTTCTCGAAGCCTTCAGCTTCTACCAGCTTATTCAGGATCGCCTTCTTGCCTTCCGGCGAGAAGGTAATTTCCTTATCTGGACCCTCGATCCGCTCCTGCAGCCACTGCTTGGCTTCCGGATCGGAGATGTGCATGAACTCGATACCCATCGTGCCGCAATAGGTGCGCTGCAGAATGGCGAGCATTTCTGGAAGCGTCGCGTATTCGAGGCCCAGATAGTTATCGATGAAAATCTTGCGGCTGTAGTCAGCCTCAGTGAAGCCGTAGCTTGCCGGATCGAGTTCCGGAGCTGGCTCCTTTGCCAGCATGCGCAGCGGATCGAGATCGGCATGCAAGTGACCGCGCATACGGTAAGCACGGATCATCATGATGGCGCGAATACTGTCGCGTGTGGCCTGCAGCACGTCTGCCGTGCTTGGAGCGGGCTTACCCTCGGTAGTAGCCTTTTTCGCAGCAGCCTTTTCGGTCTTTACCGCGATTTCGCCCCAGTTGCCGTCAAGTGCAGCAACAAGGTCGCCACTCTCGGCCTTCGGCCAATCAGCGCGTCCCCAGCTCGGGCCATCGGCATTCTTCTGCGCGTCTGCCGGACTGTCGTCCAAGCGCGCAAAGAAATTCTGCCAAGTCTCATCGACGCTGGAAGGATCGCTTTTATAGCGAGAGAAAAGTTGTTCGATGTAGTCGGCGTTGCCCCCATACAAGAAGGAGGTCAGTAAGAACGTCTCGTTCTTTTCCTGTCGTGTCATCGCTTTTTTTGCGAGGCGCTCGCCCCGCCATCCTTTAAAACGAGCCGGTGAACCGGCCTGAACGCGGTCCTTAATTTCGATCGGATACTGACCGCTTATCCTTAGTATCCTGTTAAGTAAGCACACCCTGAGCAGGTGTGCGGCTCAATTTCGAACGACCTTGGCCTAATTGACGGCTAGCATCGCTCTAAATGACACGCGGCATGTGCTTGTCGCGCCCCAGGCAAACCCGAATGGGCCTGCGTTATATTTCGTCATCCAGCCTAGGCGAGAAAAGACACTCTTGCTGACCTAGTGGGATTATTTTCCACCCAACCGCCTTTGAAAGGCGATTGGGTCTAATTCATGTCAGAGCCTGCGCGAAGCGCTTAGCCCTTGAGCACTTCCACAAGAGTGGTGCCCAGACGCGCTGGCGATGGCGAAACGCGAATGCCAGCAGCTTCCATGGCCGAGATCTTGGATTCTGCGTCACCCTTGCCGCCCGAAACCACAGCACCGGCGTGGCCCATGGTACGGCCCTTTGGCGCGGTACGGCCTGCGATGAAGCCAGCCATTGGCTTCTTACGACCCTTCTTGGCTTCGTCGATCAGGAACTGTGCAGCGTCTTCTTCAGCCGAACCGCCGATTTCACCGATCATGATGATCGATTCAGTAGCGTCGTCTGCAAGGAACATTTCCAAGACGTCGATGAACTCAGTGCCCTTAACCGGGTCGCCACCGATACCAACTGCCGTGGTCTGACCCAGACCTTCATTCGACGTCTGGAACACAGCTTCATAGGTCAGTGTGCCAGAGCGCGACACGATACCGACCGAACCCTTGCGGAAGATCGAGCCCGGCATAATGCCGATCTTGCATTCTTCTGGGGTCAGGATACCTGGGCAGTTCGGGCCCAGCAGGCGCGACTTAGAACGGTCAAGACGAGCCTTGACGCGCACCATGTCAGCCACGGGAATACCTTCGGTGATGCAGGTGATGAACGGGATTTCCGCCTCGATGGCTTCGATGATCGCGTCAGCAGCGCCAGCAGGCGGTACATAGATCACCGATGCGTCTGCACCAGTGCGTTCTTTGGCTTCTGCAACGGTCGCGAAGATCGGCAGGTTTTCGCCACCAGCGCCGGTCCAGGTTTCGCCACCCTTCTTGGGGTGAATACCGCCGACCATCTGCGTGCCGTAGTAAGCCAGCGCCTGCTCGGTGTGGAACGTGCCGGTCTTACCGGTCAGGCCCTGAACGAGGATCTTGGTGTCTTTATTGACGAGAATAGACATTGTTTCCGGTCCTCTAACTTAGCCGTTCACCGCTGCGACGATCTTCTTCGCCGCATCGTCGAGATCGTCTGCTGCCGTAATGGCGAGACCAGATTCATTGAGAATTTTCTTGCCGAGTTCGACATTGGTGCCTTCAAGGCGCACGACCAGCGGCACCTTCAAACCAACTTCCTTCACCGCAGCGATCACGCCTTCGGCGATGACGTCACACTTCATGATGCCGCCGAAGATGTTGACCAGAATGCCTTCAACCTTCGGGTCAGCGGTGATGATCTTGAACGCTGCAGCAACCTTTTCCTTGCCCGCGCCGCCACCAACGTCACAGAAGTTCGCTGGCTCTTTGCCATAGAGCTTGATGATGTCCATGGTCGCCATGGCAAGGCCTGCGCCGTTCACCATGCAACCGATGTTGCCATCGAGCGCCACGTAAGCGAGGTCCCACTTTGAGGCTTCGATTTCCTTGGCGTCCTCTTCGGTTTCGTCGCGCAGTGCCTTGATATCATCATGGCGGAACAGCGCATTGCCGTCGAAGGAAACCTTGGCGTCAAGAACGCGCAAATGCCCGTCCTTCATGACGATCAGCGGGTTGATCTCCAAGAGCGCCATGTCCTTTTCGACAAACGCTTTGTAAATGATCGGGAACAGCGACTTGGCGTCTTCTGCTGCCGCACCATCGAGTTCCAATGCCTTGGTGATGGTTGCGACGTCAGCCGCGGTCACACCAGCTTCTGGATCGATCGCAATGGTATGGATCTTTTCCGGAGTGTCGTGAGCGACAGCTTCAATGTCCATGCCGCCTTCGGTCGAAACGACGAAAGCAACGCGGCCAACGGAACGGTCGACCAGCAGCGAGCAATAAAGCTCGCGCGCAATGTCAGCGCCGTCTTCGATGTAAAGACGGTTCACCTGCTTGCCAGCCTCGCCGGTCTGCGCGGTAACGAGGGTGTTGCCCAGCATGTCCTTGGAGAAAGCGACGACTTCATCGATCGACTTTGCCAAGCGCACGCCGCCCTTAGCATCGGGACCAAGTTCCTTGAACTTGCCCTTACCGCGACCGCCGGCATGGATCTGGCTCTTGACCACATAAAGCGGGCCAGGAAGCGACTGCGCAGCTGCCGCAGCATCGTCCACCGAATAAATGGCGACGCCAGCAGCGACCGGAGCACCGTAGTCTTTTAGCAGTGCCTTGGCCTGATGTTCATGAATGTTCATCGTATTCCCCTTGGGTGGGCAGTTTCGACCCGGACAATTCTAGAGACCGGAGAGGCAAAAGCCGCCGGTAAGTATCCGGCGGCTTCTGAAGTGTTACGCCAGCTTTGGCGCGATTTTCTTACAAGCGTCGATCAGGCCCTCAACGGCACCAACCGACTTTTCGAAGGCCTTTTGTTCGGCCGAATTGAGCGCGATCTCGACGATCTTTTCTGCGCCACCAGCGCCGATGACGACTGGAACGCCAACATAGGTGCCCTTCACGCCATATTCGCCGTTGAGGTAAGCTGCGGACGGAAGCACGCGCTTCTTATCCTTGAGATAGCTTTCAGCCATAGCAATGGCCGACGAGGCTGGAGCATAGAAAGCCGAACCGGTCTTGAGCAGAGCAACGATCTCTGCGCCACCATCACGGGTGCGCTGAGTGATCTCTTCAAGACGCTCCTTGGTCATCCAACCCATCTTAACGATGTCGGTCAGCGGAATGCCTGCAACGGTCGAGTAACGCGCCAACGGCACCATGGTGTCGCCGTGACCGCCAAGAACGAATGCGTTGACGTCTTGGATCGACACACCGAGTTCTTCAGCGATGAAGTGGCAGAAGCGCGAGCTATCGAGCACGCCAGCCATGCCGATCACCTTGTTGGTCGGCAGACCAGAGAACTTCTGCAGCGCCCATACCATCGCGTCGAGCGGGTTGGTGATGCAGATGACGAAAGCGTCTGGTGCGTATTTTGCAATACCCGCACCAACCTGCTCCATAACCTTGAGGTTGATTTCAAGAAGGTCATCGCGGCTCATGCCTGGCTTGCGCGGCACGCCTGCGGTGACGATAACAACGTCAGCGCCTTCGATGTCCTTATATTCAGAAGTGCCCTTCATGACGGCATCGAAGCCTTGGGTCACGGCCGACTGCGCGATGTCGAGCGCCTTGCCCGGACCTACGCCATCGACCACGTCGAACAGGACTACGTCGCCCAATTCCTTCTGAGCCGCCAACAGGGCCAGCGTACCGCCGATCTGTCCTGCACCGATAAGGGCAATTTTCTTGCGCGCCATAAGTCTCATCCCAGACTGCGTTGAATTGGCGCAGTTCATACCGCTTGTGCCAAATCCGGGCAAGTGAACCCTTCGTCGTAATCGCCAAAACGCTCATGCCGATGAGCGATGGGGTAATGCCCAATTGGCAGCCGACAAAGAGGACGGAAATAACCTAAGCTGTCGGTCATTCCGCCCAAAATTCCCTGATATTCCGGGGTTTTGGGCTTTTACGGATTTCCCTGTACCGAACAAGTTAGCAATTCGGAGGGTGGTATGGAAAACGGCGTTTTCGGCCATTTATCCACCCAAATCAGCCGACACGATTTATCGGCGTTAGATCAAGAAATCCGAAAACGGCAAGAGCCTGGA
The DNA here is from genome assembly GCF_016595685.1 of Devosia sp. WQ 349K1. NCBI lineage: Bacteria > Pseudomonadati > Pseudomonadota > Alphaproteobacteria > Hyphomicrobiales > Devosiaceae > Devosia > Devosia sp. WQ 349K1. The sequence goes on from NZ_JAENGO010000002.1 coordinate 191,736, forward strand.
CGATAAAAATTACGTTCCCCGGATAGCTTAGCCAAGAACATTCCCTATCCGAACGAAATACCCAAACGCCTTGCGCAGTACATTTTGAATGGCAGTCGTCAGGCAGCCCAATCAACCCGCCTATACGCTCGGCGCGTCACGTAGGCCTTTAGCGAGATATTCTTCCGATTGCATCTCGGTGAGACGCGAGAGCGTGCGTTGAAACTCAAACGCCGTCTTTTCGTCTGCGCCCAATTGCTCCAGCGGCACCGAAAAGCTTGCCGCCAGTTTGACGCCACGATCATACAAGCTATCGATCAGAAGTATGAAACGCTTGGCAGCGTCCGATTTTGTCCGTCCCATCTGCGGAATATTGTCGAGCACGAGCGAATCAAACTCGTGCGAAATCCGCACGAAGTCGCGCGTGCCAAGTGGCTTCTCGCAAAGATCGGCGAAGTTGAAGCGCGCTGCGCCCATAGCCAGCAAAGGCACAGGGATCTGCCGACCAATGCTTTCCACCACGCCGGGAGCCCCTTGCTCACCTCCGGTTATGCGCAGCCACATCTTATCCATGGCCGCGTCCACCTCAGGCCCAGTGCCAAAAGCGTAAACATGCTGGCCCGCAAATTTAAGGCGGCGATAGTCCTGATCGCTGAGGAGCGTGGCCACGACCGTCTTCTCTTTCAGGAGCGCGATAAATGGCAGAAACAACTGTCGGTTTAGCCCATCCTTATAGAGACCATCAGGCTCAACATTGGATGTCGCCACCAGCGTCACGCCACCGGCAAACAGTTTTGAGAACAGCCGGTCGAGCAGCATGGCATTGGTAATGTCATGCACATGGAATTCGTCTAGGCACAGCACGCGCAGGCCGGACTTCAAAATCGGCTTGGTTACCGCATCCACCGGGTCCGCAGCGCTGTCTTTCGCGGATTTGCGAAAAGCTGCAATGGCCACATGCACCTCATCCATGAATTCATGGAAGTGGACACGTCGCTTCTCGGCAAAAGGAAGTGCGGAATAGAAGAGGTCCATCAGCATGGTCTTGCCACGCCCAACCTCGCCCACGAGATAGAGGCCCTTTACCGACATCTGCTTTTCGAACAGGCCAAAGAAACCGCCCTTGGTCTTGGCGCCTGACAGATCGGTCAGAATGCGGTCGAACTCGCCCGCAGCATCACGCTGGGCCGGATCGGGCGTCAAAGTTTTCCGTGCGACCAGATCTTCATAGGCGCGGCGTACGGGACCAAAAGCAGGAACGGACATGGGCAACTTTATCGGCAGCGATCTAAGCACGGCCTTTCCGGGCATCCCGGAAACCTCTGTCTGCTGCCGGTCAAACAGTGTCCCCCGCGCGTGCGGGGGCGACGGGCGCATGTTTAGGGGCGCGGTGCGGAAGCCGTCAAACAAAAAAGCCGGTCCCTAGGACCGGCTTTCGAAGCTTTAGCGCGACATCGACAGCGCCTGGCCACCACTCATAGTGCCGATATAACGGCCGCTAGAGGGTGCGAGGAAGGCTGCGATATTGCCGTTCTCATCATAAAGCTGGAGCTGGCTGCCAACTTGCTGCCAACCAGTGATGGCCGCAACCTGCGGGATCCCACAACCCGGAGCCGAAGCACGATAGTAGCTCGTACCGGTCTTGGAGGTCAGCGGCAGATTCAACTGGCAAGCCTGCCCCGCTGCTGCGACATTCCAAGAGCCTTCTGGGCCGGAAGCCGTTGGCACGCTGGCGAACGAGCCGCCAGTGGTACCAGCTGTTGCAAAGGTGTTCGAAGTGCCACCGAGAGGCGGAAGAGCCGACGTCTGCTGACCGCCCAAAACCGGCTGACCAGAAAGACCCGGCGCCACAGTGCCAGAAACGCCACCGAGAGGAGGCAAACTATTGGTTTGCACAGCCGAGGTCTGCACTGGCTGCAGCTGCTGGGGTGTACCGACCACATTAAGATTCGCCGTATTGGTCCGGCTCGTTGGCGAACAAGCAGCGACCACAAGGGCCATAACCGCTAGGCTCGTCAGGGTAGAAACGCTGCGCGTCCAAACCTGCATTGTTAGACTCCTGCCGCAAAGAATTAAGGCATATTAACACTTGTGGCGGCTTATATGCAAAGCCCCAACATCATTCAATCAACATCCCAAGCATCCCCTATTGCTCAAAACTGTGGCGCATTCACGCTCAGCTCTCTTGCATATCTTTGAGCAATTCCCCCGCGAGGAGCTTTGCGTCTTCCGCTTCATCGTCCGGGACCTCAATACCAACGCCTTCCTCGGCGAAAAGGTTCGGCACGCCCGGCAATCCGCCTTCGCGCAATTCGAGCGGGTGAAAGCCATGGGCGCGCAAGGCCACGAGTAAAATCCTCGCCACAGAAAGGTCTTTCACGCGGGCAATCGTCTCAAAGCGCATCTGTGGCTCCTGTTTGTGCTGCAACCGTGAACCAAGCCCTTGTTCGATACAACCCCATATCCCCTTGCCGCTCCTCACACTGAGGAGAACAGATTGGCCAAAACTCCGCCGAATAAATTATAGATTTGTTGGACCTTAAGCGGCGATGCGTGCATTCTGTACTCCTATGATCTTGCAGCGCATGTCGACGCGTCTGGCCTATCGGAGACAGAATGGGCGCCTATATTCTCCGCCGCCTTTTGCTGATGATACCGACCGTGTTCGGCATCATGGCCATTTCTTTTCTGATCACCCAGTTTGCCCCCGGCGGCCCGGTTGAACAGGCACTCGCCAACCTTTCCGGCCAGAACAATGGCGGCATAATGGAGCGCGTCACGGGCGGCGGCGGCGATCAAATCGCGCCACCGAGCAGCAACCAAGGCCCCAACGCCACTGGCTATCGCGGCTCTCAAGGTCTCCCTCCTGAGCTGGTCGACAGAATCGAAAAGCAATTCGGCTTCGATAAGCCGCCTCTCGAACGCTTCTTTTCTATGATCGGTAACTACCTGCGCTTCGACTTTGGCGAGAGCTATTATCGAGACATTTCGGTCATTGATCTCATCCTTGAGAAAATGCCGGTGTCGATCTCGCTCGGCCTATGGATGACCATTATCTCCTATGGCATTTCCATTCCTCTCGGCATTGCCAAGGCCACTCGCGATGGGTCGCGCTTTGACGTCTGGACCTCCACCATCGTCATCATCGGCTATGCCGTGCCCGGCTTTCTCATCGCCATTGCCTTTATCGTGCTCTTCGCCGGCGGCAGTTTCTGGCAAATCTTCCCTCTGCGTGGGCTCACCTCGCCCGGATTTGCGCTGATGCCATGGTGGCAGCAATTCCTCGACTATGCTTGGCACATGGTGCTGCCCATCACCGCCATGGGCTTTGGTGCATTTGCTACATCAACGCTCCTCACCAAGAATTCCTTCTTGGATGAAATCTCCAAGCAATATGTCACAACCGCTCGGGCCAAAGGCCTCACCGAACATCGCGTTCTCTATGGCCACGTTTTCCGCAACGCTATGATGCTGATCATCGCAGGCTTCCCCGGCGCTTTCATCGGCGCTTTCTTTGGCGGCTCCTTGCTGATCGAAACAATCTTCTCGCTCGATGGCCTTGGCCTTCTGAGTTTTGAATCCATCATCAACCGTGACTACCCGGTGGTGTTCGGCACGCTCTACATCTTCTCTCTTCTCGGCCTCGTCATCAGCCTTATCTCAGACCTCACTTACATGTGGGTCGATCCACGCATTGATTTCGAGAGCCGTGGTCAATGAGCAAGCTCTCGCCAATAAATCAGCGTCGCCTTGCCAATTTCCGCGCCAACAAACGCGGCTATTGGAGCTTTTGGATTTTCCTCGCCGTCTTCATTCTGACCCTCGGCTCTGAATTCATCGCCAATGATAAGCCCATTCTCGTCTCCTATAAGGGCGAGATGCTGGTCCCGGCCTTCATCGATTACCCGGAAGAAAAATTCGGCGGCTTCCTCGCCACCACCAATTATCGCGATCCGTTTATCGCCGATGAGATCAACGCCAATGGCTGGGCCCTCTGGCCCTTGGTCCGCTTCAGCTATGCGACTGTCGACAGCAATATCGCCTTTTCTGGCGCCAATCCGCCAAGCTGGCTGATGGACCGCGAAACAATCTGTTCGCGCTATCCTCAAGGCACGGCGGACCCTGACTGCCACTCTGGCAATTACCATTATCTCGGCACTGACGACCGCGCCCGCGATGTCCTCGCCCGCCTGCTCTATGGCTTCCGCCTTTCGGTTCTATTTGGGCTCACCCTCACCATTGCCTCCTCCGCCATCGGCATTCTGGCAGGGGCCATGCAGGGCTATTTCGGCGGCTGGGTCGATCTCATTTCCCAGCGCGTCATCGAAATCTGGACCTCAGTTCCTTCGCTCTATCTCCTGCTGATCATCTCGTCAGTGATCACCCCAAGCTTCTGGGTGCTCCTGGGCATCCTGTTGCTGTTCTCTTGGGTCTCGCTCGTCGCCATTGTCCGGGCTGAATTCCTGCGCGCCCGCAATTTTGAATACGTCAACGCCGCCCGAGCACTCGGCGTTTCTGACGGCCAGATTATATGGCGGCACCTGCTGCCCAATGCCATGGTCGCCACCCTCACCTTTATGCCCTTCATCATGTCCGGCTCGGTGACCACCCTCACGTCGCTCGACTTTCTGGGTTTTGGTTTGCCCCCCGGCTCCCCTTCTTTGGGTGAGCTTCTGGCGCAGGGCAAAAACAACCTTCAGGCCCCTTGGCTGGGCATCACTGGCTTTTTCACCATCGCCGTCATGATGACCCTGCTCGTCTTCATCGGTGAAGCCGTACGCGATGCCTTCGATCCGCGGAAGATTTTCAAATGACCGCGCCCCTGCTTTCCGTCAAAGACCTGACCATTCGCTTCGGCGCCTCGCAGGTCGTCAACGACATAGCCTTTGATATCGCCGCCGGAGAAACCCTCGCCCTCGTGGGCGAAAGCGGCTCGGGTAAATCCATCACCGCCCTCTCCTTGTTAAAGCTCCAAACCGCTGCCGCCACCGTATCCGGCTCGATACAGTTCGACGGCCAAGAACTGATCGGCGCGTCCGACAGCGCGCTACGCGCCATTCGCGGCAATGACATCGGCATGATCTTCCAAGAGCCCATGTCCTCGCTTAATCCCGTGCACAGCATCGGCCAGCAAGTCGGTGAAATCTTGGAAGTGCACCAAGGCCTGCGCAAAAACGCTGCCCGGGCCAAAGTCATCGAACTGCTCACCGAAGTTGGCATCCCCGACCCGGTCAGCCGTATCGATGATTTTCCGCATCAGCTCTCCGGCGGCCAACGCCAGCGCGTCATGATCGCCATGGCGCTCGCCAACAATCCCAAGCTCCTCATCGCCGACGAACCCACCACGGCCCTCGACGTCACCGTACAAGCCCAGATCCTCGCGCTGCTTAAACGCCTCCAGGCAGAAAAGGGCATGACACTGCTCTTCATCACCCATGATCTCGGTGTCGTCCGCCGCATCGCCGATCGTGTCGCAGTGATGAATAAGGGCGACATTGTCGAGACCGGCCCAGTCGCCACCATTTTCGACGCGCCACAACACGACTACACCAAACGCCTTCTTGCCGCCGCGCCGGAAGGCACCCCACTGCCCCCCGCCACCGACGCCCCCACAATCGTCGAAACCACTGATCTCAAAGTCTGGTTCGCCATTCAACGCGGCCTTCTTAAGCGCACAACCGGCCACCTCCGCGCTGTCGACGGCGTCACTCTGGCCATTCGCCGGGGCGAAACCCTCGGCGTCGTTGGCGAAAGTGGCTCGGGAAAATCCACCCTCGGCTATGCCATTCTGCGCCTCATTCGTTCGCAAGGGCGCATAGTCGTCCTCGGCAATGACATTTCCCAACAATCCGGCCGCGCCTTACGTCCGACACGCCGCAATATGCAAATCGTCTTCCAAGACCCCTTCGGATCTTTGAGCCCGCGCATGTCAGTCAGCGAGATCATCGAAGAAGGGCTGACGGTCCACTTCCCCAAGCTCACAGCCAATGAGCGCGCGCAAAAAGTAACGGACGCCCTGCGCGAGGTCGGTCTCGATCCCGACACCGCCACGCGCTATCCGCATGAATTTTCGGGTGGTCAGCGCCAGCGCATCGCCATCGCCCGCGCCCTCGTGCTGGAGCCCGACTTTCTCGTCCTGGATGAGCCGACCTCAGCGCTGGACGTCTCCATACAGGCACAGATCATCACGCTCCTGCGCGCCGTCCAGCAACGCCGCCAGTTAAGCTATCTCTTCATCAGCCACGATCTGAAGGTTGTCCGCGCCCTTGCCCATCGCCTCATCGTCATGAAGAACGGTCAGGTGGTCGAGCATGGATTTTCCGAAGACATTTTTGCCGCGCCACAACACGCCTACACCCAGCAATTGCTGACCGCCGCCTTCGACATCACCCCATTAGCGCCCACATTGACTTAGGAGACAGCCGATGACATCGACGCGACGCCTTCTCTCCCTCACCCTTGCCGCCGCTCTCTCCTTGAGCACATCGGCTTTGGCCCTCGCCGAAACTGTCACCGGCGCTTGGACCCACGCCTTCACTATGGGCGACGCCGCCAAATATCCGGCAGACTTCAAACATTTTGATTACGTCAATCCAGACGCGCCCAAGGCTGGCACGCTGCGTCTTGGCACCCGCGGGGCCTTTGACACATTTAACCCCATCCTGCCCAAGGGTGATCCGGCGGCAGGGCTGGGCCTCACCTACGACACGCTGATGACCCCCTCGCTCGACGAGAACAACACCTATTACGGACACTTGGCCAAAGAGCTCTTCATCGAGCCCGATTACAGCGCCGTCACCTTCCGCCTCGATCCCGACGCCAAATGGCACGATGGCGAAAAAGTCACAGCCGCCGACGTCGTCTGGACATTTGAAAAGATGATCGAATTGAGCCCCAATCAGGCTCAGTACTATGCCAGCGTCACCAATGCCGAGGCTCTGACCGATGGCGAGGTAAAATTCACTTTCAACGAAAAGAACAATCGCGAACTCCCTCTGATTTTGGGCCAGCTTCTGGTCCTGCCTCAACACTGGTGGGAAGGCACCGACGCCAAGGGCAACAAGCGTGATATTGGCGCCTCGACCCAAGAGCCCCCTCTCGGCTCCGGCGCCTATAAGCTGCAAAGCTTCGACGCGGGCAAAACCATCACCTATGAGCGCGTCTCCGATTATTGGGCCGCCAGCAAACCCACCGAACTTGGCCAGAACAATTTCGACACCCTCGCTTACGAATATTTCCTCGACGAGAGCGTCTGGTTCGAAGGCTTTAAGGGCGACCAATTCGACTATTGGAGCGAATATTCCGCCCGCCGCTGGGCTACTGGCTTTGATTTCCCCGCCGTAGCCGAAGGCCGCGTGGTCCTCGAAACCTTCGCGCAGGACTATAACGCATCTGGCGCCATGACCGGCTTCATTCCCAATTTACGCCGCGACAAGTTCCAAGACGAGAAGGTCCGCGAAGCGCTTAACTACGCGTTCGACTTTGAGGAGCTCAACCGTACGGTCTTCTTCGAGCAATACGACCGCATCAACAGCTACTTCTTCGGCCTCCCCTTCGCTTCCAAAGACCTCCCGCAAGGCGAGGAGCTGGAAATTCTCGAAAGTGTCAAAGACCTGATCCCGGCCTCGGTCTTCACCGAGGTCTACACCAACCCGGTCGCGGGGGATTCCCAAAAGCTGCGTGGCAATCTTCGGACCGCCCTCGGCCTCCTCACCGAAGCAGGCTACACGCTGCAAGGCAACCAGTTGGTCGACGCCAACGGCAAGCAACTCGAGATCGAGCTGCTCATGCATCAAGCCTCACTCGAACCCATCGCGCAGAACATGATCACCAATCTGCGCCAAATCGGCGTCGCCATGACCCTGCGCATGGTCGACACCCCCCAATATATCAATCGCCTGCGCAGCTTTGACTACGACATGATCTACACCAGCTGGGCACAGAGCTTTTCGCCGGGCAATGAGCAGCGTTTCTTCTTCGGCACCGGCTCGGCGGAGGCCGAAGGCTCACAAAACTACCTCGGGCTTGCTGACAAGGGCGTAGACGCCATCATCGAAAAGCTCATTGCTGCCGATGACCGTGCGACGCAGGAAGCAGCCAGCGCGGCCCTCGACCGTGTCCTCCTGCACAAACACCTCGTCGTCCCCGGCTACGCCCTCCAATATTCCCGCACAGCCCGCTGGAACCGCTTCAGCCATCCAGAGACACTGCCCGAGTTTTCCTCAGGCTTCCCCACGATCTGGTGGTGGGACGAGGCAAAGGCCGATCAAACCAAGTGAACGCCAAAACAAATAAGGGACGCCTCGGCGTCCCTTTTCTCTTCTAAACGCCAAAGTCAGCCGCGGTCAGCGCTCCCGCGCGCAACAAATGCTGCACCGCAAGGCTCAATGATAATGCATCGCTGAGCGCGTCATGTTCAGTCAGACCCTCCGGCGCCACTCCATAATAGGCCGCCAAACGACTACTCGGCGTCCGCGCCAAATCCTCTATCGGCATGCCCCCGGCAATGAGCAACTTGACCGCATTATCAAAGCGCGTCGCGGGAATGGGCGCAGCGATCCCCTCCACGTAGCAGCTAATAGCCACCATATTGAGCTCGTCTTTCCCCCAAGACCACATCTGCACGCCTTGAGAAAACTGATCGAGCGCAACGAGCGCCCCCGCCAAATCCACGCCCTCCTGCGAAAGATGCCGTTCTTCAATGCCAGTCAGCTGCGAGAAGAAAGGATCAAGCCGCGCCACTGTCCCATCCCGCTCATGTGGAACGACATAACGAGCAAATGTCTCAAGGATCGGGAAATCCTCCGCCAACCCCAGTTTCACTGCGCCGATCTGGGCAATCACCGGATCGGGATCCTGCCCCCCACACCAAAACCGCCTCTGTGAGCCCTCGATGCACAAAAACTCACAATCAAAGAACACCGCCCCACGCATTCGTCTCTCTCCGCTTAAAGCGAAGGAAGGCTAAGCCTCGGGCGCAGACGATACAAGCACCCCAACCGTTGAAGACAACGCCCCCCAACACACGCGGCTCTCCCTCCCCTTTGCGGGGAGGGAATGAGGGTGGGGTGGTTTTAGCCCGAAGGGCCGGTTCTTTACCTCTCCCTTCGGGGGAGAGGTCGACGCGGAGCGTCGGGTGAGGGGGCCTTCCATAAGCCCCATGAGAGAACACAAATAAGTACGGGCCACTACGTGGTAAACGCAAAAAGCCCCGCTGTTGAGCGGGGCTTTTTGTATTTGGTTTTGATGATCGTAGAGAGAATTTATGTTTTTGGCAGACCTTGCAGTGACCTACTCTCCCAAGTCTTGAGACTTAGTACCATTGGCGCGGAGGAATTTGACGGTCGAGTTCGGGATGGGATCGGGTCTTGGGCTCCTCGCAAGAACCA